>DAHVUT010000011.1 GCA_027328425.1 Microcaldota archaeon
CAGCGCGAGGCGCGTGAAGGCATGGGGCATATACGGTTTCTTCGCGTTCCACGTGGGCAACATGCTCAGGTACAACATGGGCAGGGAGCCGAAGCGGCACTATGAGCCAGTACGCTGAAACGCTCCCTGGAAACGCTTTATTAAGTTTTGCAGCCAATTGATAGGCTATCAAGCACGCCAATGGAACTGCTTGTCGTTAGCTGGTGTTTATGGAATACACGAAGTTTGAGAAGGCAAGGATAATAGGCGCGCGGGCCCTGCAGCTCGCGTATGGAGCTCCCCCGCTGATAAAGGTGCCCGAGGGCATGGTCAACCCGCTGGACCTGGCGGAACTCGAGTTCCAGGAGGACGTCATACCGATAGCAGTGGTAAGGGAGAAGAAGGACTGAACGGTGCACTTGCATGCGCGATTCCTATGATGTCATAGTCGCAGGGGCAGGGATGGCCGGGGCGCTGGCCTCCATAGCGGCGGCGAGGAAGGGAGCCAGCGTGCTGATGCTGGACAGGAACGATGCAAAGGAGGCGGGCAAGAAGACGAACTGGGGCTGGGTCTGCGGGGACGCGGTGGCAAAGTCGCACGTAGATTTCATAGAGAAGGAGCTCAAGATAGGCCTGTCTGAGCCAGAGCTTGACACAAAGGTCAAGGGTGTGTACGTGCTGAGCCCAGACATGGAGAACAAGTTCATGTTCGAGGGAGCGGGCTACACGCTCGACAGGCCCAAGTACGCCAGGAAGATGGCAGGCATTGCCGAGAAGCAGGGTGTGGAGTACATGCCCAGGCACGAGGTAGAGGGGCCCATAATAGAGGGCGGCAAGATAGTCGGCGTCTTCGGCAAGGACGCGGAGACGAAGCACTATGAGGCGAGGGCGAAGGTGGTGGTGGATGCCCTTGGCATAGCCACTACATTGAGGAGGCGGCTGCCTCAGAACTCTTTCGTGGAGAAGGAGGTGAAGATAGACGACATAGAGTCGACGGGCAGGTACATAGCCAACTTCGACAGGGCGAAGAGCGACCTCAACTACTACGATCCAGACAACGCGCTCATACATCTCAACCAGACCATGGCCCCTGGCGGCTACGGTTGGGTGTTCCCAAAGAGCAATGGCAAGGTAAACATAGGCATAGGCGTGGAGAAGAACAGCCTGGAAAAGCGAAACGCGAAGCTGGGCAAGAAGGACTCGCTCCACAAGCTCATAGACGAGTATGTGGAATGGAATCCTGTGCTGAAGAACATGCGCATTGTTGCCGAAGACAACAACGGCAAGGGCTACTGGTCCGTCACAGTCAGGAGGCAGCAGGACAGCCTGGTGTGCGACAACTACATAGGCGCAGGAGACTCGATGTCGATGCCGAACCCGATCAGCGCTGGCGGCATAGGCCCGGCGATGATCTCCGGCGTGCTTGCAGGCCAGACTGCGGCGGAGGCGGCCGCGAGCGGAGACGCGAGCGTCGGCGCGCTCTGGAAGTACAACCTTGCTTTCAACGATCTCTACGGCAGCAAGACAGCAGCGCTCGAGGTGTTCAGGGTGTACCTGCAGTCGCTGAACAACGACCTGATCAACTACGGCATGAGCCACTTCCTTACCAAGGGCGAGGCCGAGGCGCTGAGCTACGGGCGCATACCCGAGATAACGATAGCGAGCACGTTCCAGAAGATACTGAGCGGGGTGGCCAACATAAACGCATTCAAGAACCTGCTGTTCGCAGTCAACAAGATGAAGCGCCTGCTCGAAGTGTACAAGGCATACCCGGAGAGCCCCGCAGAGTTCGAGAAATGGCGCGCGCGTGTGCAGGCGGAGATGAATGAAGTCAAGGAAAGGTTCCATGCAAACCCTGTGTGATGGGCCGGCTGCATTGCGGAGGCCGTAATGTTTGGCAGACCCCCCAGAGTCGCCCAGATGGATTGTTCTTTCCTTTTGCATCCTTTTGGGTTTTCGTATGTGCTATCCCTTCAATTCAGGTTCAGACAGTTCTCATGCAAGCAACCTGTTCACGTCCCCTATCGGCTTCCCGTCCAGTCCGTAGATTCTTGCGTCGCCGAACCCGAAGGCGTTGTTCCTCAGAAGCGGCAAATAGCCCTTCGATTCGCGGCTCAGCGCGCTGCCAGGTATGAGCTCATTGAAGGCTGGCGCCACTATCAGCGTGCGCCTGTTCCTCTGCGCACCGTGCGCCTGCCTGGACACGAACCACACCTTCTCCCTGGCCCCGTTGCGCTCGAGCGCGTAGTGGGCGTGGCTCACTACTATCAGCTGCTTGTGCATCGCTGCGCCGGAAGGCAATGCGTTGCCGTGGAGGAGCGCAGCCTTCTCGAGCAGCACTTCCCTCTCAACAGGTATGCCAAAGCCCATGTTCTCCATCATACGTTCCAGTCCGGAATCGTGGTTGCCCTTGGCTATGCTTATGTCGATGCCTTTCAGCGCTTCGAAGAATATCCTGAGCTCCCTGTAGTCGGCGAAGCTGGGCGAGCTTATCCTGTCCTTCACGTCCCCGAGCAGCACGATGCGCCTTGCCTTTGCTTTCCTGTAAGCGCGAAGCACGCTCTCGGCCAGCCTCTCCGTTGCGTTGCCGAAGTAAAGGCCCTCCTGCTTAAGCTTGAGGTGCAGGCCTATGTGGAGATCGCCTACAACTAGCGCCCGTTCCTTTCCGATCAGCAGGGCTGGCGTGCCCTTGACGAAAGAGTAGAGCATACCTGTCCTTCTCTGCTTGATTTATTATTATTCCCTGCCAATGCTCCATGTGCAAGCAATGCCGGGTTCGTACAAGATAGGCAGCATATGGGGCATAGACATAGAGCTCCACTGGACTTTCATAGCGCTGCTCCTGCTAACCTTTGTGATCAGCCTACCGGGCCTGTTCCTGTTCATAATCATAGTGCTGCTTTTCGTCTGCGTGCTCATACACGAGCTCTCGCACTCTTATGTGGCGCTCCGCAACAGGGTGAAGGTGAGGCGCATAATACTATTGCCACTTGGCGGGGCCTCTATGATAGACCAGGCAGAGATGCCGCCAGGGATAGAGTTCAACATCGCTGTTGCAGGCCCACTGATGAGTGTGCTGCTCGGCGCGCTCTTCGGCTTCCTGGTGGTCTTCGCGCCTGCAGGCATTGCGACACAGCTTCTCCAGTTCCTCTTCGAGATAAACATACTCCTGGGCGTATTCAACATGCTTCCTGCGTTCCCGACCGACGGCGGCAGGGTGTTCAGGAGCTACCTGGAACGCAAGTACGATGCGTACAAGGCCACGCTGCTTACGATAAAGGCGGGAAACATAGTCATGGCCCTCTTCATGCTCGGCACCCTTGCTTATGTGCTCGTAATATCAGCGCCTTTCTACTACAAGGAGTTCGTCTTCCTATGGGACCTGCTCATAGTCTTCTTCCTGTACAGCGGCTCGCAGGCTGAGAGGGAGGCGGTCGAGATCAAGAGATACACCAAGGGCATATCGCTCAGCGAGGTGGTGAGCAGGAACTTCGTGGAGGTGGAGCCAGATACTAGGCTTGCAGCGCTCTACGACGTGGTGAAGTCCAGCAAGGAGCACATGTTCATAACGAAAATAGAAGGCGCATACGCCTATGTGGATCTTTTCAGGAAGGGGAAGCTGAAGTCGGGGAACGCCACAGTTGCGCAGTTTGCCACTAAGATGCCCGAGATTGCGCTTGGCGCAGAGCTGGTCGACGCGCTCGGTACGCTGGAATCCGGCGGCCTGGGCGTGGCTGCCGTGGTGAAGGGGCGCAGGCTCATTGGTATAGTCACGCTCTCCCACCTGCAGGCGTTCCTCTCGCTGCACATGCTGAAAAGCAAGGGCATTGGCACAAGGCAGGCTTAACCTGCAAAAGAGAGGCAAGCTCGATAAAAACGTGTTAATACCACTTTGCGCATAACACAAGCACTGCGATTTCGAGAGCAGAGATGAAACATGTAATAAGTAAACAGGATTCTGTGGAGATACAGGTAATGAAGCCAAAAGCCATGCTCTTGCCCGGGGTAAAACCAACCAAGACTGAAATAAGAGCAATGGAGAAAGGCAGAAAGGAAATAGCCCGTGGCGAACGGATAAGCGGAAGAGACCCAAAGGAACTAAGCTGGTTTATTGTTTCTAGTAAAGGGCGCAAGGAGAGCAGAGAAATAT
>DAHVUT010000013.1 GCA_027328425.1 Microcaldota archaeon
GCTTGAACTCACTGCTTGGGCATGAACCTGGACATCTGCTTCCTCAAGTTCCTATCATTCTGCATCTTGCCGTAAAGGCGTTTCATTTTGTTGAAGTCGCTCACCAGGCCTTTCACCTCCTTCTCGCTGCAGCCGCTGCCCTTGGCGATGCGCCTTATCCTGCTCCCTGCGCTTAGCAGGCTGCCGCTGGTACGCTCCTCCGGTGTCATGGAATCTATTATCGCCTTGTACTTGGCCAGCTTGGCCTCGCTCTGTTCGAATGTTTCCTTGGGCACGTCGGACATGCCCATCATGCTCATCACGTTCTTCAAGGGCCCCATCTTGTTCAGCGCCTTGAGCTGTGTGTAGAAAGTGCTGTAGTTCAGCTCCTCGGTTACCAGCTGCTCCGGCTTAATTTCAGCCTCTTTTATGGCATTCTGGACGTTGCTCACAAGCGATTCCAGGTCGGGTATGCCCAGCAGCCTGCCCACAAACTTCTTTGAGTCGTAGAGCTCCAGCGCGTTGAGCTTCTCCCCCGTGCCTGTGAACTCGATGCCCACCTTGGCCTCTGCCACTGCGCTCAGCGCGCCGCCACCCTTGCCCGAGCCGTCGAGCTTGGTTATTATCACGCCTGTCAGCTTCACTGCCTCGTTGAATTCCCTGGCTTGCCTGCCTGCAACCTGGCCAGTGTCGGCGTTTATCACGAGCAGCTTCTCGTCTGGCTTAAACTCATCCACTATCGTCTTCAGCTCCTTTATCAGGTCGGTGTCCAACGCGTTCCTGCCGCTTGTGTCGCAGAGCAGCACCTTCTTGTCCTTCAGCGCCGCCGACGCACCCTCCACTATCTTCCTCACGTCCTTCTCGTGATTTATGCCGAAGAAGCCCACGCCCGCTTGCTTCGCCAGCGTCTCCAGCTGCTCATAAGCTGCCGGCCTCGACACGTCGCAGGCTATCAGAGCGCTGCTGAGGCCACGGTCCTGGTAAAACTTGGCCAGCTTGGCGCACGTTGTTGTCTTGCCCGAGCCGTAGAGGCCGAGCAGAAGCACGCGTTTTTGTTTCAGCACGGGCTCAAAGCCCGATCCCATCATGCCTGCCAGGTTCTCATAGAGCATGTTAGTTATGTAGTCCCTGAGAGACACGCCATCAGGCAACTTCTCCTTCAGCGCAGCGTGCTCTAGCTCCTGCGTGAGCTTGAGCACCAGCTCCACGTTCACATCCGCTGATATTAGCGCGCGCTGGAGCTCCTTGTTGAACTCCCTTATCGCCTTCGCGTCTATTATCGTCGCTCCAGTAAGCCTTGCTACTGCTTTGCGCAGGCCTTCGCCTAGGTCCATGTAAGCACTTCCATATCACTTGCCATGTCAGGGATGTGACACGCTCCCACCCCTGAGGGGCGTGGGCTTCCTGCTTCAAAGAATACCTGATGGATTCTCGGACAGGCTTGCATTCGGGAGTGCCCCTCCCTATTCCACATCCGCACTCAGCCAATTCGGCTTTACATTTACTGGCACATGCGGACATTCGTTTATACGAGGTTTCATGGAGCCTATCAGGTTTGTGGTAGTTACTTCTATCAATATCAATATTTATATCCCTTTTGTCGTCGTTATATGACATCGTGTTCATCTGCCTTTTCGCCCTTCGCTCTCATCCCACCGCTGAAGCGTGTGGGATTTCCCGCTCATCAAAGTTAAAAAGATAAACATACATGACGCCCACATCACTTGGCGTGGGCTGGACGCCGAGTCCAAAACTTCTCTTAGTAGGGGCTACTTAGTTTGCCAGACTTCGCCAGTGGGCCATAAGTCCGGACAAACTTCATTACCATCTTTTTTGTACGCTTGTTATATGGTCTTAGGTATTTTCTGAGGGTCCCGATCTTGATACTCTTCAGAACCTCCGTGTAATCTTGCAGAGACAGCCTTTCCTTGTAATAGAAAAGGTCTATCAGCGTCTTCTCGGGACTCGATACTGGAACGGTAATGTTGCCGTACCGCATGTCGTTGAACCCAAAATAGTATTTTTTCGGAAGGTGGTGCACAACCACCATACTAACCCCATTATACACGCCCACAAAGGATCTCTTCACCCTGCGCGTCGTCATTATCTCCATCCTTACCTGGTCGTCAATCATGTCCCTTATCATCAAGGCAGCCAGCCCTCCATAGTAGAACGGAGTGAAAGCGAACCCGGCTATGTCGTCCCTTCGCTCAAGGCTAAAGACTCCCTTGATTATGGGGTATATCCGCTTCCTCCTTGCCATTCTTGAGAGAGTGACTTGGATCGTTTTGTCAGATATCCTTTTGTGCTTCTCTGCCAGTACCATATGCACATCTTTGAAGGTGAACGCCCTGAAGGTCCTGAAAGAGTCCGTTATCTCATCTGCCAACGTCATCCAACCACCTTTCAAGAATCCCGATTATGCTACTAAAGTCAGGGGCTACGCCACTGATTACTAACTGCTTAAGCACCCTCTCGTCTTTCGGTGCGTTGCCTTTTACCTTAGACAGGAACGCCGAGAGCCTCTTGCATGTCTCCTCCGAAGGTTTATCAATCCTGTTCTTAAGAATCGCCATGTCATAGAGGTCTTGTATCTCATGCCCCTGTTTTTCGTATTTATTAGAGTACGCATCTATCTTCTCGTTGAGCAAAGCTTCAGGGCTAAGTGCGCGTATTATCCTC
The DNA here is from genome assembly GCA_027328425.1 of Microcaldota archaeon. Taxonomy (GTDB): domain Archaea; phylum Micrarchaeota; class Micrarchaeia; order Micrarchaeales; family CABMGC01; genus JAJYVH01. The sequence continues at coordinate 2,662 of DAHVUT010000013.1, forward strand.
TTTGCGCCGTCGACCCGCATGTACTCGACCGCGCCACCCCTGGCTTTTGCGAAGGTTATATCCAACTTCCCTGTTGTGCCCTCCCCTTTGAAAATCACATGTAGCGTCTTCGTCTTGTTGTTGTATTTCTCTTCTCTTATTGGATAGCCATGGTCAACCAATAGTTTGTGGAGCTGCTTCTGGAATGGGCTTTCTCCAGAGGGGTCAAGGTTGCTATAAAAATCAATATCTCGTGAGAACCTGTTTCCGCCGTAGCATCGCCATACGGCCGTACCTCCATGCATTACGAAGTTGCCATAGCGCTTTAAGATGAGGTCGACGACCTCGTCCTCTATTATCGCTCTCCTTAGCTGGGTCTCGTTCGTGATGTCCACTGTTATAACACCTTATCACTAACAATAATGTTATTAATAAGGATTTTTATATCTTTGCATTAAGTGGAGGGCCGCTGGTACGACCCGCGCCAAGTCCATGCATGCTACCGGGCCGGCGTGCTCGGCGACGCTTTCCGTTTGCGGCTCAAACAATGCTGCACAGCCCCGATTCCAGCTCCACACCCCACACCACGCCGAACTCCGACAAGGCGGTCAGGAGCTGGCCGCCCCTGGCATCCTTCGCGCATGCATCGACGCTTGACATGCCCATCCTCTTGAGAGAATACCGGGCATCATCCACAGGAAGCTCCAACGGCTCAAACCCGTCCTCCCCTTTCCTGAACAGCACGGCAGAGTGTATGCTTGGAAACATGAGGAACATGCTCCCCTCCCGTATCGCTTCCTTGCTGAGTATCGTATGCAGCAGGCGCTGCGACCCGAGTACCGGAATCCACTCCGAAACGTCAGGCATTACCACAGAGTCGTCTATTTTTACTGGCAGGTAAAGGGCGTTGCTAAGGTACATGAACCTTACGCTGGGCCTGCTGTCGTCCAGATTGCGCACGTACGAGGCCAGATCCGTATTGTGGAGCAGCACCTCTGTGCCCGCCTCCAGCCCTGGTTTTGCAACCTCATACCACTTCGAATTGCCCTCCTCGAAGCTAAGCGCGCCGTAGGCATCGACGCTGTCGCGCCTGATGCGCATGAACTCAGCCTCTATTTCCGCGTCCACCCTGTAGCTAGGATCTGAAGTGTCGCTGTTATACCCCTTTACCAGGCGCTCCACATGCATCAGCTGCTGACCGTCGCGCTCCACCATATTGAGGCGCTTCACGCCTGTAGCCTTCTGAACTGCACTAAAAACACGCAGGGGCGCGGTGAAGCTTCCGACCGCATCCATCGCCTCAACTCTCGCGTTCCCGCACATGGCGCCTATCGCGCTCAGAGTCTCACTGCTCAGGGTGTCGTTGGAGATGTCGTACAAGTGCCGCGTATTCTGGGTTAAACTCACTGGATTCGCGCCTATCCACGCGGTACGCAGTTCGGGATACTGTTTTGTTGTGGCCGTTCCAACACCATCGACTCCTGCTAGCGCAATTGTGCATTCCGGCATTAATAAGCATTGACGATAATTACAGGTTTAACCCATAGCGCTGGTGACACGCTCCCACCCCTGAGGGGCGTGGGCTTCCTGCTTTAAAGAATACCTGATGGATTCTCGGACAGGCTTGCATTCGGGAGTGCCCCTCCCTATTCCACATCCGCACTCAGCCAATTCGGCTTTACGTTTACTGGCACATGCAGACATTCGTTTATACGAGGTTTCATAGAGCCTATCAGATTTGTGGCAGTTACTTCTATCAATATCAAGATTTATATCCCTTTTGTCGTCGTTATATGACATCGTGTTCATCTGCCTTTTCGCCCTTCGCTCTCATCCCACCGCTGAAGCGTGTGGGATTTCCCGCTCATCAAAGTTAAAGGCATGGAGCACAGTGAAGGACGCTAGCATTACAGGCAGCAGGCATACGCTGCAAATGCCTCACACACCAAAAGGGATATTGATGTTGCCGAGTATAAAGTTAGCATATTTAGTATACGGTGGAAATGGACGATCGTGAGATACGTATAAAAAAAGCGAAGTTAAGGTGACCTATAAACAAGACTACAAGACGGGCTACGACTGCTTCGGCTCACGCAGCCGCAGCCAAGACACAGGTGCCTAGTAACATAGTTCCCCCCAGAAGCGTGGTTGCCCGCAATCAACGTATTTTTATCAATAAACGAAGATACTTCAGGTTGAAAAGAATTGGCGTATGTTCGTAGTTTAGTATCATTTGAAGAAGGCACAGACTATGTCGGTATATGATAAACCCTCAATTACAGATGCCGTTTGTGGTACAAGGAGGGCTGCCAAATCAACTCAAGATATTATTAAAGATTACAGGTATATAAAAGTGCAAAATGGGCTCGTAGCTCAGCCTGGTTAGAGCGGCGGTCTTATAAGCCGTAGGTCAGGAGTTCAAATCTCCTCGGGCCCATCGCATTTAGCGGCGGCGATTCTCCTTCAGGATAGCGCGTTCGGCTTCGGCTATCCTCTCCATCTCTGCGTCGGCCATGCTGCTGGCGCGCTTGATGCTGCTTGAATCGCGCCCGTCACTGGAGATGAAATCCCAAACGTTCAGTTCCCCTATGCGAATGTGGAATATGGTGCCGTAAGGCATTTCATAGACCCTTTCAAACTGTCTGGTCTCTTGTCCTTTGCCATCTCATTGCGCACTTCTGCCACGAGTTGCTTGTCGCTCGCTTCCGCTGTCTTCATTTTTATCGCAAACAGAATTCGGCCCCGGGCCTTATTAAACTTCTGCAGTTTTGTTCAATGCGGTTTGGGCGCAAAACAAGATAAATTGGACATTGTCATATCTGCAGAGGAGATCATGAAGAAGCCGCAGATCGTAGAGAAGACAGCTGCAGATAGGATGCGCAGGCTGCTAGGCATGGCGGAGGAACGTGCCAAGGAGGGCACGGCCGCCTCCATGGCGCTGGAGAAGCGCTACGTGACCATAGCCAGGCGCATAAGCACGCACTATAAGGTGCGCATACCGGACGGGCTCAAGCACAGGATCTGCAAGAACTGCGGCAGCTTCCTTGTTCCCGGAGTCAATTGCAAAGTGCGGCTCTCAAGCTCACATGGCTACCTCGTTTATCTTTGCGAGTGCGGGGCTGAGACGCATTCATTCTACAAACCCGCTAGGGGCAAATCCTCTAAGGGGAGGGCTTGAAGCCGATCATAATAGCGTAACTCCTAATTCATCTGCCTTTTTGCCCTCTGCTCACATCCCACCCATAAATGGTGTGGGGTTTCTCGCTAATCTTAGCTAGCAGCCACATATAACGAATCATAGGCACTGAGCTTGTTAGCCGTTACTGCGCTGATTGCTTGTTGCGACAATGCAAATGTTTACTTTTAGCTATACAAGCGCGTATACACTATCGATGGTTGCGGCTAGGCCTCCTCAGGATCCGAGAGCATAGCAGAAACGAGCTCGGGTATGTCATCGTTGCTCGACGCTGTTATTATGCCGCCGTCACGCACCACATGCTCCTCCGTGGGCTTGCCTCTGTAGAGCTCGACCAGCTTCTTGGTCTCGGCATCTGCCTCCGCTATCTTCATGTCCTTGATTATGTTGGCCCTTGCCACCACCTTGATGCCGTTGCCTATTCCGACCACTGCCTTGTTGGCTTCCTTGAAGAGCTTGATTAGATCCAGCAGGGGCCTGTGGTCGAACATCTTGAGCGAGTCCACACCTGGCCCATCGGCAACTACGACGGCATCAAAGTCCAGCGGATTCATAGCATCTATTTCGAGCTCTGACTTGGCAACGGCCCCATGGGCGCCAAAACACTTGCCCAGCGTGGTGCTGGCCAACTTGGTCTCTACATCCTTCTTGCTGAAATAGAGCTTGAGCTGCGAAAGAGTCTCGTCCCTGAAGTCCCTGGGCGCCAATATTACTGCAACTTTCATAGTACCAACGCTACACTAATCTGCAACCAAAAAGTTAAAGCTTGCTGTCACGGCCCTGACCCGTGCCCCCGGAATCCCTGCCGCGCCTCAGCACCAGGAATATCACAGCTATCGCAGCCGAGAGCACGGCTGCTATGGACAGTATGTCTATCGGGGAGATGAAAGATGCCCCCACCAGCTCGCCGCCCTTCGCTATCATGTGCTGGGTCTGGCCGAAGTAACTGAGCGTGACGTTAGCGTAACCATACGGCACATCGGTGGCGTTCACCGCGCCCGAAGCGCCTCCGTACGCCACCTCGCTGCCGCCGCCCTCGAACTGCATTATCGCAGTCGCGTTGACAGGCAAGCCGAATACATCGGTTGCCCTTACGTAGACGTTATAGACGGGCAGCCCAACGCTCACCGTGGGCGTGGAGTTCTGCGTTATGTTCTGCGAAACTGCGAGCAGCAGACCTTTGTAGTACACTCCAGTGAGCCTGGAGACCACACCGACCCTCAGGAATGGAGTGGAGTTGACCACGCTGCCGTTGATGATGGCCGAACTTATCGCTATGCTTTTCCCGTAGGCATCCGTGCCCACGAGCACCTGCCTGTACTGCCAATCAGCCGTTATATTTGCCGAATCTGCCATCCTCTGCACGCCGGTGTAGTTGGCGTTCCCGTTGCTCCAGCCCGAGAACCTGAAGAGTTTCCCACTCTTCACGAAGCTAGTGTTTGTTATCCCGTAAGCTGCGGTTGCACCGTTCTTGTACCAGCCCGAGCCGCTCGTGGTTCCGTACTGCGACGATGCGTTGAGGAAGTATTCCACCTGCCAGTTCGCAATCTCTGTTATATTTGATGACATGAACAGTTGCTGCGACTGCGACGTGCCCGTATATGCTCCTCTGCCCGAGCCCGTCCAGCCAACAAACACGGCCCTTGCACCTGGGCCTATGGCAGCAAGGCCAGGTGCCGAGAGCGTGGGCGTACTGTATGCGATATACGAAGCTTTGCTCGCTATGTTGCCGTACTGCGATACTACAGTTAGCCTATAGCCGAGGTTCCACATTTGCGTGCCGTTCGTGGAGCGTGGCAGGCCCGAGCCCACGGCGAAATAGTTCACTCTATTGTCGAGCTCCTCCACCCCATAAGGATTCGCCAGCCGCGTCTCGCTGCCTGTACCGTAGCCCACTATCCCGTATGCGTCCTGCACGGGCAGGAAGGTCCCATACTTGTATGCTGAAAGGTTCGCGAATACCACAGAAAGCATGTATGTGCTTGCTGTTGATGTGTTGGCGATCTCGGCGAGTGCGGTGGGTGTGTAGGGGCCGGATGCGCCAGTACCCAGGTCGGCGCTTCCCACGACTGTTCCGTTGACCTCGAAGTACCAGACGTTGCCCTGCGAATAGAACGAGTAGTTCATGAATGTACCATTCACACCTGCCGAACCATCAGGGCCTATGGAACCGAAAAACGACGAGTTGTCCCCGGCGGGGAAATACTCGTAGAACCACTCTGCATTGCCCGCAGTGACTGGCTGCCTGCCCGTGCAGCCTGTGGGCGTGCAGTTGTTGGGCACGCTGCCCGTCCTGTTGAACACAGTATAGCCAATCTGCAGGAATGCGCCGTTCGCCAGGTTTTCACCGACCCAGAAGGCCATGGAGCCGGAACTTATGTTCTGCGGCTGTATCGTTTGTATCTGCACGCTGGCCCCGCTATTCTGGCTCGCGGACACTGAAGCGGCCCTTGCACCGCTCTGGAACCAATACTGGGCGCCCGCGGGGTAGGCCGTGAGCAGCAGTAGCAGCACAGCCGCAAGGTAGAGCCTATGCCCTCTCATAGTCAAGCCCTACCTCATTCAGCTTCTTAATTGTTTCCGCCTTCGCAGTTGCATTGAGGCTCTTCCAGTCAAGCACCGCAACCTCTGGCCTTACCTGGCTTCTCTCGAGAGCCTGGGGGAGCATGCCAAGGTTGTCAGTGCCGTCGCTGTTCATTACGGAGTGCTTGGGCATTATGTGCGAGAACGCGTAGCCCTTGCCCAGCGCAAGCCGGGTGAACTTGCCCGAATAATGCGTGCCGCCTATGCCGAGCACCGCCTTAGCGTACTCGGGCTCGCCGTCCAGGAACTGCGTCACCGCTGCGAACACGGCATCAGCCACCTCGCCAAGCGCCTCCTCGTTGTTCATTATGCTCTCGTTTCCGCCCAGCTCTGCGAAGAGGCACGGTGTCTTCAGCAACGGGCCGTGATGCGTTGCCTCGTATGTCTTCTCAGCATATGCTTCCTTGCCCGCGAAGTTGCGTAGCACCTGCAGCATGAGGAGCGGCGAGGCTGTGGAAAGCTCACGAGGCTGCCCTCCAAACTTGGCCTCGCTGCACCAGTTACCCAGTGAGTGCGTGGTGAACGATGCGACGCCTGCCTGGCTGGCATGCTTGCTCAAGAAGACAATGGCACCGCACCCGAAAGAATCGGGCGTCTTCGTATCGAGTGCAGGCTCAGCCAGCTCATACATGGCTATGCGGTCACCCTTGTACTTCATCGACCCTTCGGTTGTCTCTTCCAGGCCGTTTGCAATGGCCATGCGCCTCGCCATGCGCACAGAGGTACTGTCCCGTAAGGAGTAGACTATGCCTATCAATCCAGCGCCTTAATCTTCATGTGTATCAGGCTTAATACGCTTTCCAAGCGATATGCTATACGGCGCCGAGCAAACTATATATTAATACCTTTCGACAATAGTGTAGCAAGGGGGCTTAGATGTTCGAGCTTAAGCTTGACAATGCGAAGTATTGGAGGGACTGCGTAGAGGCCATAGTGAGCCTAGTTGACGAGGGCATATTTGCAGTGGGCGAGGATGGCATAGGCCTGCACGCCATGGACCCTAGCGGAATAAGTATGATCTCATTCTTCATACCAAGCAATGCGTTCTCCAAGTACGAGATAGATAAGCCTGTGGATCTCGGGCTGAACATGGACAATCTCAACAAAGTCATGTCCAGGACCAGGGACAACGAGGCGCTCATGATGAAGGAGAATGATGGCAGGCTGCTCATGGAGTTCATCGGCGAGAAGAGCAGAAGGAGGTACAGGCTGCACCTCATAGACATGAGGAAGAAAGAGGACAAGGAGCCAAAGGTGGAGTTCGACGCCAACGTAGAGATGGACGGCGAGCACCTGAAGAACGTGCTCAAGGACGCCTCACTCATATCATCATACATAGCGTTCAAGGCAGCCAAGGACCAGTTCGCCATAAACGCCAAGGGAGACAGCAGCGACCTTGAGGAGATGAACGAGGTCGATGGCGTTTCGGTGAAGAAGCTGGATGTGTCGAAGGATGCTGCAGCTACGTTCAACCTGGAGTTCCTGGAGAACATGGTGCGCTCCAATCCCGTAGGCAACGCGCTCACGCTCTCGCTGAAGTCGGACCAGCCCCTCAGAGTGTCCTACAAGATAGGCGAGGCCACGGTCACTTATTATCTTGCGCCCTACGTGGAAGAAAGCTAGTCGTGGCCTGCAGCAAGCCCTATACATTTTGATTGCGCGTTAGCACTGCTTATGATGCGGTCGCTTGCGCAGTGCGTGGGAAAGGTACGTTAAGAAAAGATCGCGCCGGCCTTCTTCGTGGCTCTGTCAATTTCACTCTTGGTGGCGATGTTCAATGCCTTCAGCTTCGAGCTGCGCTGCGGCACGGGCTCTTCGGCAGTGACCTTCGCCTTCGTGCTCTTCAGGATAGACGCATACAACACGCTGGTGGTGGCTGTCGCTATGATGATACTGCTCGTCCTGCGCACCCCGGCGACTGGCCGTGCATCGGGGAGACGGAGGGAAGGGACGCAGGCGCTGAAGCACACATATAAACCACACACAGGACAATAATATCATGCAGCACAACGCAGAAGCAAAGCTCGATTTTGCCTACAAGTACCCGTTCTCCAGCGAGGCCAAAGAGGTAATAGCTGGCCTGGAGGGGAAGGGGATAGACACTAGGCAGCTGCAGGTCGGCTTCTCAAGACTCGAGAACGAACTGCGGAGCGGTGCAGCCCCTGGTAGCAGGATAAGAGGACTGAGCTCTGTCAAGCGCGAGCATGTGGCGGGCTACGTCTACGCCAGGATGCTGGTGAGCGCAATGGACAGCGAGTACGCAATAGGGAGGTTTGCGGAGGCCGAGGCTAAGGCTGCCAAGGAGGCGCTGGACCTCGACACCAACGACAGCATACTCGCTATAGCAAGGGAGCTGGGCCTCGGGGCCTCTATGGGCAATGGCACCTACTCGATGAGGGTGGAGAAGTATGTGTCCGTGCCGAAGAAGACCGATAGCATGAAGTTGGTCAACCAAAGGCTGACCAATGGCATAGTGCTGCTCGGCAGGAAGGATATGCTGCTGCTGATGGAGAGCGCGATAGGGCAGGAGATACGGGGCAGGCTACCGATAGAGAGGCTCAAGCTGCCGAGGCAGGTGGTGGAGATGGCGAAGGCGTTGAAGAAGTACGAGCCGGGCAGAGAGCTGAAGGGAACAGGCAAGGGCACGTATGCCTGGATAGAGAAGCTACTAGCCACGCCCATATCCGACGTGAGGCACAGGTCCGTCAACCTCATCTTCGCCCCGTACCTGATGAACGTGAGAGGCCTGGACGAGAACCAGGCGGTCAATATAATAATTGACTACATAGACAAGTGCAAGCAGATCAATCCGAACACCAAGATCAACGAGCCATACATAAGGTACCAGTGCAGGTACGCTAAGAGGAAGGGCAGCAGGCCTATGTCGCTCTCGAGGGCGAGGGAGCTGCTGGCCGAGACGCTTGACATAAGCTGACGCCAATGAATGTTTACGGAATATGCCACATCTGCGGCGCGATAGCGGGCAAGAGCTGCAAGCTCTGCGGCATGCTTACGTGCGGCAAGGACATTGATCCCAAAACGGGCATATGCGCCACGTGCAGGCGCGGAAAGATGGCGAGCGGCAGCTAGCCCTTAGTAAAATCTGCTGCGCCGGTGCCTTTGGGAAAGGCCCTGCCCGAGGGACACTCCACTGGCAGGCCCGTTTCTTCGGCTATCCTCATCAAGTCAGGCATCTCGATGAGCCTGTTTGTGAAGAGCTCGTTGTATTCTATGCTGCCTAGCTTCGCAGTCTTCACAGTGAATGTGATCCGCTGATACATGCCGCTCCTCCTCACCCTTATTTTGGCGCTGCCAGCCACCAATATCTCTTTCGCCCTGTCGGATAGCTGCATCTGCTCACTGCTGAAACAACACAATATTAACGATTTTCATTAATAAGTAGATGCATGGTTTACCAGTACCTCCAGATTCTAGTTTTCGCAATAGTGGCGCTGCTTATACCTGCGCTGCTGCTTGCAGCATCTAAGCTCGTAAGGAAGAGCGGCAGGGGCAACGCTGTTACAGGCAAGCCCTATGAGAGCGCCGAGGAGACCGTTGGCGAACGCGTGGGCATGATGAGCGAGTACCTGCACTACCTTGTGATGTTCCTGGCTTTCGATATAATAGCAGCGATCGTGATAGTATGGTCCGTGTTTCCAAGGCCCATGCAGATCGCGAATGGGGCATACGTTATCCTCTTCGTGGCTGTGGGCCTTGCATTCGAAGCGCTGCTCATCGTGCTGAGCAGGAGGGCGACATGATGACAGGCGAACCTCCTTACAGTGGGGAGAGATTCCTGAATGCGGAGCAGGAGATGAGCAAGCTAGTCGCCGAGTCGCTGCAGAAGTATGAGGCAAAGCCAAACGTGCTATTCGCAAAGCTCTCCGAGGCCACAAAGGCGATATCCAAGGGCATGGTGGACTGGGCGAGGATAAGGAGCCTCTGGCCTCTGCAGTTCGGCCTCTCGTGCTGCGCCATGGAGATGATGAATTTCGGCTCTGCGCGCATAGATGCGGAGAGGCGCGGGTATCTCTTCTTCAGGGGCACGCCGAGGCAGGCCGATGTCATGATAGTGGCGGGCTGGGTCACCAAGTCGATGGCGCCAGAGATAAAAAGACTCTATGAACAGATGATGGAGCCCAAGTACGTCATCGCTTTCGGGGAGTGCGCCACCTCAGGCGGCCCGTGGTGGGAGAGCTACAACATAATACAGGGCATCGAGCAGGTGCTTCCGGTTGATGTGTATGCGGTGGGCTGCCCTCCGAAGCCCGAAAACCTCTATGCCGCTTTCATGAAGCTGCAGGAGAAGATAGGTGGTAAGATTGAAGACTGAGCGAAAAGAGCTTCTGGACAGCCTCAGGGGCCTTTACTCGAAGGGTTACACCTATCTGGTAAAGATATACGCAATAGACTACGTCAAGACGCTGAACGCAATCTACGTTGTACGGAACCTGGAAGAAATGAAAGAAGAGGCACTTGAGGTAGAGCTGGATCCAGCCGATGCATGGGTGCCGAGCGTGATGCGCATCTACAAGGCCGCAGACTGGTACGAGCGCGAGATGCAGGAGATGTTCGCCATCGTGATAAGGGACAGGGACGCGGAGCGCCTGCTGCTCGAGAAATGGAACGGCACGGCAGCCCCGCTGCGCAAGAACTTCGCTTGGAGCGAACCTTACGAGAAGATGGGATGAACACACGAATCAACATAGGGCCTGTGCACCCCAGCACGCATGGAGTGCTGCGCCTAGTCGCGGACATAGACGGAGACACTGTGCTCAACGTGGAACCGCACATAGGCTTCTTGCACAGGGGGGTGGAGAAGCTTGTGGAGAACAGGATGTACATGCAGAGCCCCACGTACATGGAGAAGCTTGACTATGCGGCACCCATGTCATACGACGAGCTGTACGTGGCCACAGTAGAGAAGGCCATGGGTGTGGAGATCAAGGAAAGGGCGCAGTGGGTGCGTGTCGTGCTGCTAGAGCTGCAACGCATCGCCAGCCACCTGCTCTGGCTTGGCACTACTGCTAACGACCTCGGCCAGTTCTTCACGCTTTTCATGTGGACCATGAAGGACAGGGACATAATACTGCGCCTGCTCGAGAGGGCGTCGGGGGCGAGGATGTTCTACATGAACATGCGCATAGGCGGTCTTGTGCAGGACCTGCCGCCCGGATTCGGAGAGAGCGCGCAGGAGGTGCTCGACTATCTCGAGAAGCGCGTGAAGAAGTACGAGGCGTACTTGGAGAGAAACCCGGTATTCGTAGGGAGGACCAGGGGCGTTGGCATCCTGAACAGGGAGGACGCCATAAGCCTCGGCGTAACGGGTCCGGTGCTGCGCGCGTCGGGCGTGGACTACGACACACGGAAGTACAACGCGTACTACGTTTATGGCAAGCTCTCGTTCAGACCCCAGACTAGGAGCGAGGGGGACGTCTTCGCCAGGTACAAGGTCAGGATGCTAGAGATGGGGGAGAGCATAAGATTGGTACGGGAGGCACTGGACAGGATGCCCGATGGCGATGCTGTCGGCATGCCCGTAAGGCTCATAACGCCAGGTGCTAAGAACAGGGAAGCCAGAGCAAGCAGGGAAACGCCCAGGGGCGAGGGGATAATGTATATGATTGCAGACCCGCAGAAGCCGTACAGGCTCGCGATAAGGTCGCCCACATTCGTGAACCTTGCTGCGCTGCAGCACATAGCGAAGGACTGCAGGATGGCAGACGTATTCGCCATACTGGGAAGCCTGGATATAGTGATGGGAGATGCCGATAAGTAGCCTGCTCGCGATTGCGCCGCTTCTTCCGGCTTCCATCAGCCCCGGCTCTCTGACCGGCGAGCTCATAGGCATTGCCGAGTATGCCATAGCGATTGCCATGGTCATAATCGTGTTCGACTACGTCTTCGGCTGGCTGGAGCGCAAGGTGGTGGCGAAGATACAGAAGAGGCACGGCCCCACGTATGCGGGCAAGTATGGATTGCTGCAGAACATGGCAGACATACTCAAGCTCATGTCGAAGCAGCACGTCGCCCCTGCAAACTCCGACAGACCGATGTTCCTGGCAACGCTGCCCGCCATGCTTGCTCTCACGCTGTTCCTCGTGATGCTCATTCCGTTCTCGCCCACGTTCTCGGGCTCCAGCTCCGGCTTTGTGCTACTGATTGTGCTCGTTCTAGTATCGTTCATGCCGCTCGTGATATTCATGAACGGGTTTGCGAGCGGGAACAAGTTTTCAGCGATAAGCGCCGAGCGCTCCGTAGTGATGCTGCTCAGCTACGAAATACCGCTCGTGCTTGTCGTAGCGACGACAGCTGCACTAACAGGCAGCTACAGCCTGAATGGAATAGTGGGCGCGCAGTCGCAGCTCTGGTACGTAGTGCTCATGCCCATAGGCTTCGTGATATTCTTCATAGCTATGCTCGCAGAGCTCGAAAGGCCGCCGTTCGACATGCGCGAAGCAGATTCGGAGCTCATCGCCGGATGGCTGACCGATGTAAGCCCGCCGTACTACATGCTCGCGCTCTTCCTGGACTACTCGCGGATGCTGCTAGGCAGCATGCTGATAGCCATACTCTTCTTCGGCGGATGGAACGGGCCTGTGCTGCCGCCCATAGTCTGGCTGCTGATAAAGGTATTCGCGATTGCATTCTTCATAATGATAGTGAGGGTCACGATGGTAAGGATGAGGATAGACAGGCTACTGCGCTTCGGCTGGCTTATACTGCTGCCGCTCGCGTTCGTTAATTTAATTGTTACATACGTATTGCTGATTGGGTGACCAAATGCTGAGACCGCTGCTGGAAAGCGTGAAAGAGCTGGGTGGAGAGCGCTTCACTGTGGAGTTTCCCGAGGAGCGGGAATCGCTGGACGACAGGGAGCGCTACATGTTCAGACTGGACATGGAGACGTGCGTAAGCTGCGCCGCCTGCGAACGCATCTGCCCGAACAAGACGATAACGATGGTGGAGGTGCTCACCGACAGGGGACCCAAGGACATGCCGCAGATAGGCCTGGACCGTTGCCTCTTCTGCGCCCTCTGCGAGGAGGTGTGCCCGACCAAGTGCCTCACACTGACCAAGGACTACGGGCTTGAGGCCTACGACAAGCGCTGGTTCGTGAAGAGGCCGGAGGAACTTCAGGGATGAGCATGCTACCGGATCTCCTCCCTGCGCTGCTCGGTGCGATGCTCGTGACCGCAGGCATATTTGTGTTCGTGCAGCGCAAGCTGCTGCACGCAGTAACAGCATTGGCCGCTGCGGCGGCGGTGAGCGCACTCGTGTTCCTGTACCTTAACCAGGCGCTCGTTGCACTGCTCCAGCTCCTCATATTCGTGGGCGGCCTGTCTACGTACCTGATGGTGGCGGTGGCTGCCGAGGAGAAGTTCGTCAACATGCGCAGCGCCGCTTCGTTTGCTGCAGCATCCATACTGCTGGGCGCGGTACTCATCGCATCTGTCTACGGGCTGCCGGCGCGGGCGCCCAGCGGCACGAACTTCGTGCAGCTCGCCGAATCTGCCATCGGACAGTATTATGGCTTAATGCTCGCTTCCATATTCCTGCTGTTCGCAGTTGCAATCGCGAGTGTGCTTGTGATAAGGAGGTTTGCGAGACTGGTGAATTGATGCTGGACTACGTTTTCTTTGGCGCTGTGCTGCTTGTGGCGGTAGCGCTCGCGGGGCTCATATCCGAGCGCCATTTCGTTTCTATGGTCCTCGCTGTCGAGCTTGTGTTCATAGCCAGCACAGTACTGCTCGCGTACTTCATAACCTATGGCAGCTCGCCGGGTCCTTCGGCAGTGCCCATGCTGATAGCGATATGGGCGGCTGCCACTGTAGAGGTGATAGCGCTGGTGACGCTTTACATATACATGAAAGCGCACGGTTCGCAGTTCGACATTAGCAAGCTAGCGAAGCTTAAGTGGTAGTGATAGCTTGAACCCGTTGTTTCTTTTGTTGCCTTTGCTTGCCGCCCTGGTAGCGGTGGCGGCAGACAGGAATGGCTCCAGGGTCAAGTATTACGCGCTCCTAGGCTCAGTCGTTGGGCTCGCGATGCTTCCGCTCGTCGGCTTCGGCACGGATTCGCTGACGTGGTTCTCAGTAGGCGGCACCGCGATACAGATAACGACCAGCATAACGCCGCTGAGCCTCATGCTGCTGTTTCTGGTGCTTGCGATGGGCAGCCTGGTGATCGCATACTCTTTCGGCTTCATGGACCTGCCAAGCGAGCAGAAGAGATTCTACGTTGAGATGCTGGGCTTCGAGACAGCGATGCTCGCGTTCGCGATGTCAGGAGGCTTCATACTGCTCTTCATCGCCTGGGAGTTCCTCAGTCTCACCAGCTACCTGCTGATAGGCTTCTGGCACAACAGGGAGAATGCCATAGCCGCTGCACGGAAGGCGATAACAATAGTGCTCATAAGCGACATCGCACTGCTTGCAGCAATAGTGATGTTCCTGAACATCTACGGCACGCTCAGCTTTTCCTCGATACTTGCGGCAGGCGCAAGCGGCAGCCTCCAACTCGCTGCAATGGCACTGCTGCTTGCAGCCGTGATAACCAAATCCGCCCAGTTCCCGGTGCAAGAATGGCTGACCGACGCGATGGCGGGCCCCACGCCCGTTTCGGCCTATCTCCATAGCACCACTATGGTGAAGGCGGGCGTATTTGTGGTGCTCGTGTTGCTCCCGCTCTTCTCGGAGGCGGGTATGATGCCTGCACTTCTCGCGATAGCATCGATAACTATAGCTGTGGCTATCACAGGCGCCATGCGTGAGCATAATGTAAAGCGCGCAATAGCATACTCCACTGTGGAGGAACTCGGGCTCATACTGCTCGCTGCCTCCGTGGGCGCCGTGTTTGCTGCCATCTACTTCTTCTTCGCACAGAGTTTCTACAAATCGCTGCTCTTTTTCGGCGCAGGTAGCTCTATAAAGGCGACGGGCTCAGAAGATTTGGGCGTTATAACAGGCCTCGGCAGGAGCAGACTGGTGAAGTACACCGTGCTTTTCGGGGCGCTCTCCCTGGCCGGATTCATACCTTTCGACGGGTTCTTCGCCAACTTCGGCATAGCGTCAGCGTTTGCGACGAACCTCGTTGCCTACGCGCTCATAAGCGCGGCCAGCCTCGCTACGAGCTTCTATATATTCAGATGGTTCATGCTGCAGAGCGGGAAGCCAGTCAGCACAGCTGTGTCGGCAGGTTTTCTAGGACTGCCAAAGAGCATGTCGTACTCCATGGCAGTGCTCGCCGTTTCCACAGTGGCCGCAAGCGGAGCCTTCTTTGCGTTCCCCAGCGTGTTTGGGATGCAGGGCATAAACCTGCAGGGGCACGCAGGCATGCTCACTGCAGCCATTGAGACACTCGTAGCGGCGGCGGGAGCCACGGCCGCCCTCCTGTTCTACAGAAGGAAGGCGACGGTGAAGACTCTCGCAGCCAGGGCCGTGGCTGAACCCGCGCACAGCGCCGGAGTGGCTACAGTAACCAATGCAGCATATGCACACCTGGCCGCGTTCGTAGAGGCCGTTGCGACGGGCTTCGCGTTCTTCGATGACAGACTCATATCCGCATACGATATTGTCGGGCATGTGGCCGTAGCCGCAGGTTCGCACTCGCGAAAGATCGCATCGGGCAGCACGAACACATACATGCTCGTGTTTGCAGCCGGGGTGGCGTTGCTTGCCATAGTGGTCGTGGTGGCATAATGCTCCTTGATTACGCTTTTATAGCTTCCATCGCGGTGCTCGTGTTCGGCAGTTTGGCGCTCAGGCTCACTTCCAGCAGGAGGGCAACGTTTGCCTTCAGCAGCACTATGCTGGCTCTGATACTTGCACTCGCTCTCATGCTCCTGCCCCTCGGCGGCAGCGCCACATACATGGGCGTTTTGTCGTTCAACCCGTTCTCGTTGTTCTTCGCGGTGCTATTCACTGCCGGCATTATGCTCGTCAATGCGCTCGCGTATGCAAGGTCACGGGATTACGGCAACTTCGCCGCCCTTGCCGCTCTCGCGCTGTCGGGCATGTACCTAGTCGCATTCGCGAATTCGCTCGTGTCCGTATTCATAGGACTTGAGCTAATGAGCTTGCCAAGCGTCTTCGTGGTGCTGCTCTCTAAGCGCGACTCGATGGAGGCTACGGTCAAGCTGTTCATAATGGCGGCGCTCTCCGTTGCTGTGCTTTCACTGGCAATAGTGCTGGTCTATGGAGCTGCAGGAACGCTGTCGCTGCAGCGGGCTAACGCCGGCGCGTTGATGGGCTTCGCCTTCGTGCTTTTCGTGGCGGCGCTTGGTTTCGAGGCGTCCGTATTCCCATTCAACGTGCTGCTGCCCGACGTGTACCAGGGTTCGGGCGCATACGCGACGGCCATGCTGGGAGGCGTGAACAAGAAAGTGGGCTTCGCTGCGCTCCTTCAAGTGCTGATCCTGCTGTTCATAACGTCGAGGGCGGACTTCATGGTCGTGGCGGTGCTGGCGGTGGCGGCCATGTTCTACGGCAACCTGGTCGCGCTGCTCCAGACGGACCTCAAGCGCCTCCTTGCCTATTCGTCGATATCACAGGCGGGCTACATACTCATAGGCATATCGGTGGCGAACCAGGCTGGCATTAGCGGCAGCCTCGTGCAGATATTCGCGCACACATTCCTGTTCATAGGCGCCATGAGCATAGTCGCTTGGCTCGAGAGCAGGGGGAGGAGCGGAATAGATGACACCCTAGGGCTGTACAAAGACAACAGGTTCATGGCGATAGCGCTGAGCGTGTTCCTGCTCTCCATGGTGGGGCTTCCATTCACCACAGGCTTTGTGGGCAAATTCCTCATATTCCTTAGCGCAGTCAACAGCGGGCTCGCCATCCTTGCGATACTAGGAATAGTTAACAGCGTCATATCGGTGTTCTATTATGCGAAGGTGCTCACTTCAGTGTACACGGCGAAGGCAGGAGGCTACAGAGTCGGTGTAGACGCGCCTACACTTGCAGTGGTGGGCGCTTGTCTTGCGCTCACTGTGTTTTTGGGAGTGTACCCGCAGCCGCTGGTGCACATCGCTGGCAGCGCCTCCTCCTATCTATTCACCGCAGGCGTGTGAACAGGCACTAGCGCTTGCCGTACCTGCTGTAGAACGTAAGGTATCTTCCGAGCACTGTCGCAGGTGCGGAAGGCCTCGCCTTCTGTATGAGCGCGTATATGCTATCTTCGTTTATCTCGATCTCCTTGCCTGCTTCCAGGCTCGCCTCGAGCGTGTTGAGCTTCACCTGCCTGCAGACGTTGGCTATGTCGGCCCCGGTGTAACCTTCGGTCTCTTCGGCCAGCTTGTCGAAGTTCGTATCGCTGACGAGGGGTGCCTTCTCCAGGTACTGTCGAAACAGCTCGGCCCTACTCTTCTTGTCCGGAGGCGGGGCGTATACGAGCCTATCGAAGCGGCCCGGCCTGAGCATCGCCGGGTCGAGCACGTCGGGCCTGTTGGTCGACGCCACGACCACCACGTCAGGAACGTCCTTGAGCTTGTCGAACTCCTCGAGAAGCTCTCCCGTCAGCTGCAGACCGTACTGCGATGCTGTGTCGCGCGACGGCACGAGCGCGTCTACCTCATCTACGAACACTATTGACGGCGAGCTCTCCTTGGCCCTGTCGAATATGCCCTTGACCGTGATGCTCGCCTTATCCTGTCCGTATTTGGCTATGTCGTAGCCCGATATTGAGAACACCTTCACCCCGCCGAGCTCGTTCGCCACCGCTTGTATGAGCATCGTCTTGCCCGTCCCCGGCGGCCCGAAGAGCAGTATGCCCTTAATGTTGCCTATGTCGTACTTCTTGAGCAGAGACGGGTGCATTATAGGTATCTCCACCGCCTCGTGGAGAGCCTTCTTGGCCTCATCTAGGCCCACCACATCATCCAGCGTTATCTTCTTGCCCTCCTCCACCTGCGTCTCGGGATGCATGCGCCTCTCGTAGTCCACCTTGAATGTGTTGTATTCCTCGAGCTGCGCCAATGACGTGGACGGCTTGGTGCTCTTTATGCCCCTCACCACGTCCAGCATCTTTATTGCGAGCACCTCATGCTTCGAAATCGCCCTTTCTCCCACCTCCCTGCCTACATTCTCGCAAACGTTCTTTATGTCCGCTGGCGAATATCTGTTTGTTATGCTTGCGAGCTTGGCAAAGTCCATCTCCTTGCTGACAGGCAGTTTCTCCAGGTAGTGCTCGAACAACTTTGCCCTGGCGGACTGGTCGGGGAGCTGCATGTAAAGTATCTTGTCGAAACGGCCGGGGCGCATGACAGCAGGATCGAGGAGCTGCGGCACATTGGTGGCGCCCACTATGACCACGTCTGATATAGTCTTGAAGCCGTCCATCTCGCTGAGCAGCGTTGTTATGAGCTCCCTGCCGCTCTGGCTCTCCTGCATCTCCCTCTTACCCGCTATGCTGTCTATCTCGTCGAAGAAGAGTATGCACGGAGTGTGCTTCTTCGCAGTGGCGAATATCTTAGCCAGCGTGCTCGCACTCTCCCCAGGATATGGCGATATCAGCGACGATGTTGAGACGTAGTAGAAGGCTGCACGGATGTCGTTTGCCAGCGCCCTCATTATGAGCGTCTTGCCTGTTCCAGGCGGCCCGAATAGAAGCAACCCCTTGGCCGGGCTCACGTTATACGCCCCTGCTATCTCCCTGTGCTCTATAGGAGCCAGTATCGCCTCCTTGAGCTCGCGCTTGGTGCCTTCATAGTTCACCACATCGTCCAGCGTCTCTGAAGTGCCTCTGGTAAGGTCCTCGAACGCGACGCCGAACTTGCCGAGTATATCCTGTTTCATCACATCCAGGGCCTGCACCACGTCCACGTCCGATGCCTCAAGCACGAACAGGAATATTGGCGTTGCTATGAAGCTCACCAGCACCATGAAGTTCACGCTCGATTGGTTCAGGAAGGAGCAGAACAGGTACGAAAGCACGAGCAGAGCGCCGAGCAGGCTGGAGAGCGTGCCCTTGTATGCGTGCCTGCTCCTTACTGCATAGCTGCTCATCGTGAAGGCTACGAAGAGCCAAACGAGCAGCTGCAGCACCGTGTACTGCGCCTTGTATGCAAGCGCCACGGCGGCGTAGTAGAATGCATTGAAGAGATTGCCGGCCGCCTCGCCGCTGAAGAACGCCGAGAATGCGTTGCTCCATGCGCTGCCGAAATTGCTCAACGTCGTGGGTGGGCTCGTGGCGGTAAGATCGTTAGTGAATGGAAGACCGCTGAGCAGCGTGTGTCCCTGCAGCGAGCTGAACACGAACGGGCCCGATACGGGCAGATTCGCCATTGTCGCCACTATGGCCATGACCGCGATTGCCACCGCGCCTATCCCCGCGCTTCTCTTGAAGCCTAGCACGAGCACCGCGAACACAAGGGCGGGTAGCTCAAGATACGCGCCCAGATACGACAGCGGCAACACGCTGAGGGCAACGCCGTACGATATCGTCCTGTAGTTCTTGTATCCGAGGAACAGCGACGCGCTTATAGCCAGCGTGGCTATCCATGCGAGGAGCGGGGCCTGGTATATTATCATGGGCAGAGCGAGCAGCAGGAGTGCCATGAGGCCCAGCAGTGGCTGGAGGAAAGTGAAAGCGAAGACCACTGCGAGGAGCACTATGAATAAGGGCAAGGGATAGAACTGGAAGGCAATGCCTATGCTTATGAATGCAAAGCTCGTTGCGAGCGAATCATGGAAATTGCGGTTGCTGACCAGCTGCTTCGCATAATCCTTGAGCGCATACAGCGGAAGCGGCGTTATACTGCGCCCGAACCCCGCTATTCCAAACATTTTCCTCGGCAAAACCAATACACCCGCAGAGCAGGCCCAGGCTCGCGTCCCGGCCGTCGCCTACAGTTAACTAAACCCAATATCTATTAATATTCCTAACAGGTATGATAATGGCTCCCGCAGTAGCTCAATGGTAGAGCGCTCGCCTGTAGTTTGGTCCTGACGCGCAAGTCAGAAAGCGAGATGTTGCTGGTTCGACTCCGGCCTGCGGGAAACTAATTTAAGCTGCAGGTAGAAAATACATTGTGCCTTGGTAGTGTAGCGGTCTAGCATACAGCCCTGTCACGGCTGGAACCCGGGTTCGAATCCCGGCCAAGGCGCTTGCGATCGCACAGTGAGAACGGGATGCTTTGGTTGGCCGGATAAAACTGCACGAGCCAACGATAACGGCCTGCAATCGCATCGTTTGGCCTATGTAAAACAGGCGCCATCGAATGCGCTCATTACTCTCTTTCCCTCTTTTTTTATGCAGGTAAACCCACAATTCACATCGCTTTAAAAGAATTTGATTTTAAATCGGTTTGAGGGTGGTTGGGATGCCTGACAAAACATACAAGGGAAGCGGATCGGGCAGGAGGGCATACGCTGATTTCGTCTCTTTGAACGGGCGCATGTCTCTCACGGTAAAGGACATAATGAACGCCCCTGCGGTCTCTGTAACCGAGAAGACCAACGTGCGCGCGGTGGCTAGGCTGATGAAGAAGCACAACGTTGACTCTGTGATTGTTGTGAATAAGCAAGAGATGCCTATAGGCATAATCACGGAAGGCGACATAGTGCACAGGCTTGTACCCAGCTGGCAGAGCCGGTGGTTCATAAAGGCAAAGCACATAATGAGCAAACCGGTGGTCACTGTCCTGGCAGACATAACGCTGGCCGAGGCCGTGAAGAAGATGAACGACCACGAGGTAAGGAAGCTCTGCGTGGTAGACAGCGAAAACAAGACCATAGGCTTGCTGTCCGCGGGTGACATAACCGAGAACGCGGGTCACATGATAAACATGCTTCAGGAAGTGATACGCACTATCGACGCGGAAGGCATTGCGCAGCAGTTCTGAGTTCTTGGCCTAGGCCGCGAATGGCGACAGAAGCATTCCAGGAAGCACGCCCAGCACTATTGTTGACACCGCGAGTAGCAATATCGAGACCAATATCGACCTGCCGGGGTATGCAAAAGGCAATATTCCCTTCGATGAGTTCATTATCGAGCGCTCTATCACCCAGAAGAACACCGCACCAATTATCAACACAGCTGCAAGCGGAGCGACCCCGAACCTCCCAAATGCGTGCACGGCCCCAGAGAACACGAGCAGCTCGCCAACGAAACCAGCGGTGAGCGGCAGGCCTATTGTCGCGAACGAGCCAAAGATGAACGAGTAGGCCAGCATCGGCGTGTTCTTTACCACACTCTTTAGTTTGGATACCAGCAGCGTGCCGTACGCTTCGTCAATCGCACCTGCAACAAGGAAGAGCAGCGATATCGCTATTCCGTGGCTCAGCATCAGGTACAGACCGCCCTGAACCCCAAGCGTGCCTATCATAGCTATGCCGAGCGAGGCTATGCCCATGTCTAGCATGCTCGCGTATGCTATTGTGCGCTTGATATGTATCTGCTTTACTGCGACGAGCGCGCTGTACAGCGCCGAGAAGCCGAGCAATGCCGCTATATACATGGAGTACGCGGATGCTAAGGGCAGCATAAGGAACGCCAGGAGCAGGCCGTAGCCCCCGAACTTGGGCAGTATGCCTGCGAGCACCATGCTGCCTGTTGCCGGCGCCTCGGTGTACGCGTCTGCCATCCAGCCGTGGAACGGGAACGAAGGCAGCTTTATCATGAAGGCCAGGAGCAGCAGGGCCAGCGCTAGCGTCTGCGTGGCCGCAGGTATGGATTGTGACTGTGAGATTATGCCGGCTATGCTGAACGTATTGGGCGCGGTGCCCGAGTACACCACCATGATACCTATCAGCATCACAAGGCTGGCCGCTATGGAGTAGACGAGGAACTTCATGGCCGCGTAGCGCCTGTCATAGCCGCCGAATATGTAGATGACGAAGAACATCGCTACTTCGCTGAGCTCGAAGAACAGATAAAAGAAGACAAGGTTGCCGGACAGGAACAGGCCAAAGGCCGAGCCCGAGACAAGCAGGAAGAGTGTGTTGTAGATCCTGAACGACTCCTTTATGAAATGCTTCGCCACGATTGCTGAGGCGAGCAGCACTATCGCAGTCATTACGACGAATATGGCGCCATACTGGGTCAGCGAGAAAACCAAACTTATGCCGAGGCTGCTTATGTACGGCAGCGTGAACGAGAGCTGCGCGAACCCCTGGCTCAGGCCCGAACCCACGGCGGCAATCGCAAGTGCTGACGCAAGCAGTGTTGCAGCCAGCGCAACTTCAAAAGAGCGTTTCTCCGGAATCAGGAAGAGCGCTATTGCCGAAAGGAACGGTATGAATACGACAAGCGCCAGGAGAGGAAGCACCCGCTCAACTCGAGCAGGAATAGAGTTAGCACTTATTTAAAGTGTGCTGCGCCGCGGTTGCGGCTCAGTAGACTATGTCGATGCTGTCGGCCGGAAAGCCGAGCGTGACCAGTTCCTTCTTCGCCGCATCGAGATGGTCACCCTGCAGCTCTATCACGCCATTCTTGTAGGAGCCGCCGCAGGCAAGCTTGTTCTTGAGGTCCTTGGCGGTGCGCTCGAGCTCGTCGCTCCCCAGGCCCTCAACTATCGTTATGAACTTCCTGAACTTTGCCTTCGCCTTGTATATTTTTATGTGGCCCGCGGACTCCCTGTCCAGTATGTCGCATACGCAGAGTTCCTTCGGCAGACCGCACTTTGGGCACATCTCGGGCATTAGTTGCTGACACCCTTCTCCTTCAGGAGAGTAAGAATCTGCGCCACAGTCCTGCGCATCTCCTTCACCTTCACCTTTTTGCCCTGCACTCCCGTGGCCGCCACTTTCCTCTTTTCCACGTTGAGATCGAACTGCAGCTGCTGGAGTCTGCTCTTCAGCACATCTGCACTCATGCTCCTTAGGTCTTTGATACGCATTATAACACCATTTGACAGTTCCATATATTTATTACTTTGCAGCCTCGGATTCCTTCGGCGCATCTGCCTTCTGCGCCTCCTGCTCGGGCGCTTCGGGCACTACAATTTCCTCTGCCTCCACCTTGGTCTCCGCTCCCTTCGGCACGCCATTCGCCTTGGGCTTGGGACTCGGGAACACGGTGCCCGGTTGCACTATCCTCACTACAATACCAATAGCGCCGTACTTGGGATACGATGCCACGTGCGCCTCGTCGACAAGCTTGACCACGTCGCCAGCCTTCGGTATGTAGCCTGACCTTACCTTGATCTGCTTTGCCTTGGCCCCTTTCGCTGCAAGCTTGCCTGTAGCTATTATTTCGGCACCCATGGCGCCGTTCTCCAGTATCGACCTGAGCGTCGAATGCATTAGCCCCCTGGCGTTCGCACCCCTCTCGAGTGCGTCTGCGATGTGCCTGGCAACGAGCCTGGGCTCAAGCAGCTCGTTCCTCACCTCGGCTACGCTTATCTGCGGATTGTCAACGTGGAACTTGCTCTTTATGTCCTGTGTTATCGCATCTATGGTCTGGCCGCCCCTGCCTATGACCCTGCCCGGGTTGAGCACGTAGACCGTTATCCTAGTTATCACCGGGGTCTTCTGTATGTCTATCCTAGAGAAGCCTGCCCTGATCAGCGCCTTCTCCAGATATTTTGATATCTCGTGCTTCACAAGCGCGTCTTCTATGAACTTCTTCTCCACTACCATGCATTCACTTCGTTTGCTTCTGCGCCTCCTTCGTCTTCGGCTCTTCCTTCTTCGTCTCTTGCTTCTTCTCCTGCCTCTTCTCCGGAGCCTTCGCTTTGGCAACTGGCTTCTTCACAGATTCCTTTGCAGCCATCCTCTCCTTAAACATTATGCCGCTGCGCATGTTCTCAGTGAGCTGCTCCAGTTCCTTGCTGGCCACGCCTATCTCTATCTTTGCGTACTCAATGTCGCTGTGCACCCTCGACGGGAGACCATACCTGCCCCTGCCCCACGAGAGCGCCCCCTTCGACGGACCGCGCCTCTCTATGTGCGTCTTGTTGGCGGATGCGTGCACCACATAGAGCGCATCCGTATCCAGGCCCTTGTTCGCGGCGTTGGCCATGGCGTTGAGCAGCACCTTCTCAGTCTCCTTAGCCGCCTTAACAGGGTACGCGCCCTTCCTGCCGCCCAGCTCGTGCCTCGAGCCGAGCCTCTTGTTGAACCTCTTGAAGGGTATGGCGGCGCGCATGTCGACCACGCGCTCTAGCAGCGCCACTGCATCGCTGACCCTCATGTAGCGTATCTCCTCACACACCTGTGTGAGGTCTTTGAAGCTGGCGTCTATGTCCTTGCCGTACGCCAGCGCCATATCGCTCCTGTCTATGTTTATCGAGTACCTGAGCATCACTTCACCGCGAGGAACTTGCTTCCTTTGGTCGCCCTTATTCCGGGCGCGGAGTGCAGCACGCGCTTTGTCGTGTACGCGAACTCGCCGAGCCTGTGGCCCAGCATCTCTGGCGTTATGAGCATCTCCTTGAACTCTTTCCCATTGTGAACAGCGAACTTCATGCCGACCCATGCGGGCAGCACTACAGCTTGGCGCGCATGTGTCTTTATGGTCTTGCCTGCGCCCTGCACCTTTGCCTTCTCTATCTTCTTGAGCAGCAGTCTGTAGCTTAGCCCCATGCGCCTTATCGCTCGTCTCTGTCTCGACGTAACTAGCTTCGCAAAGTCATCGACGCTGAGCTTCTGGAGCTCCTCTACAGTCTTGCCCCTGAACGTGAATACCCTAGGCATGCTAACCCCTCTTCTTCCTCCCCACGCGCCTGGCCGCTATGTGGCCTACCTTCCTGCCCGGTGGCGCGTTGCGCGACACCATGCTCGACTTCCCTTTATGGTGCTGCTTGCCTCCAAACGGATGATCCACAGGATTCGACTTCACGCCCCTTATCTTGGGCCACATCGCATTTATCGCGTGATGAATGTAATGGCTCTTGCCGGCCTTCATTATGGGCTGCGACTGGGCGCCGCCTCCTGCCACCACGCCTATCTGGGCCCTGCACCCGGGATTGAAGTCCGCCACCTTCTTGGAAGGCAGAAGCACGGAAACGGATCCGGGCGAGTGCGCCACCACCGTGGCGTAGTTGCCTGCCGCCCGGGCGAGTTTGCCGCCATCGCCGGGCCTGACCTCAACATTGTATACGAGCATGCCATCCGGTATGTCGCTCAGGTGGAGTATGCTGCCTATGCTGAGCGTCTGAGCGTTGCCCTCCTGTATCCTGGAGCCTACCCTTATGCCCTCGCTTGCCAGCAGGTAAGATTCAGTGTTGTTCTCGTAAAGTATCTTCATAAGCGGCGCGCTGTGGCCGGGGTCGTGCAGCAGCTCCACAACCTCTCCGGTGAGCCTCTCGCCCTGCTTCCTGTTTGCAAACATCACGTCGGCCTTGAATGTGTTCGGGGGCTTCCTGAATGCGTTTGTGCCCCTTCCCCTCCTTTGCTGACGCAGGTTCTTTCCCATTCTATTACCCTATCACACCAACTTCAGCTTCAGCGCTATATCGCTGGCCTTGAACTGCTTACTGAGTGTTATGTACGCCCTCTTCCTGTTCTTAGGCTCGTTCATCACGTTGACTTTGTCCACTTTTACCTTGAACACTTCCTCGAACTCCTTCTTCACCTGGCTCCTTGTTGCACGCGTATCCACTATGTATGTTATAACGTTGTTCCTCTCGATCATATTTATCGCTTTCTCGGTAGCCAGGGGGAACATCAGCGTTTTCATGACATCGCCTTGAACGAGCGGACGCTGCTGATTATGCCGTCCTCCACCGCTCCGAGGGCCGCCTCCGACCAGAGCGCGAGCCTGGGCCTTGCGCCGGGCGCTATGGAAGCTATGCGCAGCCTGTCCACTCCGAGTGCCTCCACGCCGGGTATGTTCCTGCACGCCTTCGATACCTTGCTTGCGTCCTTAGCCAGTATGACTACGCTGTTCCTGAAGTATCTCCTCTGCACCTTCCTCCTGCTGCCAACTGCAAGCCTTGGGTCGTGCGACCTCTCCAGGTCGTCCGCCAGGCCGAGCGACTTCAGCACCTTCAACAGTTCCCTTGTCTTTGATATATTCTCTATATCTGAGGACACCACTAGCGGCAGTTGCGCATCAGCAATCACGTACTGCTGCTTCACGAGCTGAATGTCGGCAGTGGCGGCCACTGCGCTCTCCAGCGCCCTCCCGTACTCCTTCCTGTTTATACGCTCGATTATGATCTTTTCCACGTGATGAGGGTGCGCCCTCCTTCCCTTGACAGACGAAGGTATGCGTCTCACGGCTCCCATCGCCCCTTTTGCGAGCCTCTGCCTAGGCCTTGGAGGCCGGCCTATGTGTCTCTGCGTCCTGTAGTTGCCGAGCCTGCCTGTATAAGAGGCAGATGTCTCCATTCCAGCTCCCACATAGTGGCCCTGCGGCTGATAGCCTAGGCTCTGCTCGGCGAGCAGCGCCCGCCTGACTATGTCTGCGTTGTACTTGGTATCAAAGACGCTGGGCAAAGCGAGCTTCCTGCCCGCGCTTCCGTTGGTTTGATGCACCTGCGCCTCCATACTATGCACCCTGCTTCGACATCCTCGAAACATAAAGGACGTTTGGCGCCTGCACCTTCCCCGCGTGCCTTATCGCCTTCCTTATGCGCATCAGTCTCTTCGCCGTTCCAGGCAGGGAACCGTCTAGTAGCAGGTATTCGTTGCGCAGCAGGCCGTAATTCAGTATGCCGCCCGAAGGCATTACATCCACTGCGTCCTGCTCCGCACCCACTTTGAGCACGCGCTTGTTGAGCTCGGTGCGGTAGTTGAAGCCAAGGTGGCCCGCCTGGGGAACGCCAAACATTACTTTGGCCGGGTGCCACGGGCCGAGCGTGCCCACGTGCCTTATCTTACCCGTCGCCTTGTGGTACTGCCTCGCTACGCCGAACCTCTTGATCGGGCCTTCCCAACCCTTGCCCTTGCTTATACTTATGACATCAACGAACTCACCAGGCTTCAATATATCCTTCGCCTTGAGCTCGTTGCCGAGCAGCTTCTCTGCGAACGAGAAGCCTGTTTGCACATCCTTGCCGCCGAGGCGGATTTCGAACCTGACAAGCTTCTTGTTGCCCATGCCAAGCGTAGAAGCATCGGCGTACGCAAGGAGCGCGACTGCCTCGCACTCAGCTACATGCTTCTTCGCCTCCTCGATGCTAACGTTCTTAGTTTCCTTTATTCCGAGCCTCTGAGCGGAATTCTTGTCGTAGACCTCGTAGGCCGGCTGCCTATACAGGTACTTCTTCTTGTAGAGCCTCACGCCGTACACGAATGTCTTCGGTACAGCCACCAGCGTGGCTGCCCTTGATATCTCCTGCCCTTTCGTAGGCGACAATGAGTCGTCTACCATCGACACGTGGGTCATGCCTGCCTTGAATGCGAGCAGGGACGTTATCTCAGGCTCCTTCGTCTCGGGCCAATTGCGCATCCTTGGCAGTGGCCTTTGGGCACGTCTATGGTGCCAGAACTCCATTGAACCTCTACGAGGCATGCTTGCACACTTAAAAATAGCCTATGCAAATAAGGCTTTGACACCTGAAATGACAGAGCTAATGCACCTTTTGGCATTAGCAGATTTATAAGCGTTGGCGTTTTGTGGAAGCGAGCAAAACCACCAGGCAAGAAGGACTGAAAGATGCGCGCCCTTTCATAGGGAATGCTTAAATACGCAGAAAAGGAACCAGAATGGATGATTTTGTGATTTCAGATAACTACAGGCATTTTACCGAAGACCTTAAGAACAATGCAAAAAACGGAGAGCCTGTCCTCGCCCAGCTAATGCGCAGCGAGGAGAAGAAAGTATCATGCACTGTAGGAGACTGGCACGGTACACAGACAATATACTATCCGGAGGTTACCGTAGTAATTGGAAGGGTCGCAAACAACATGCACGACACGCGCAGGGTGCGGCTGGGCGGCGAATACAACATTGTGTTTGCGGAATGCGTTTTTGACTTGGAGAGCGGGGAGGAATATAACAACTACCGGCTCAGACAGATGATGCCAGAGAGCACATTTTCATCCCAAAAAGCAGAACTGGGGGTCGTTAGGGTAGCCGATTACATGGAACTGGCCCGGCACATCGAAATGAATAATGAAGAATTCAGAGCTCGCTTCACTAAGAAGGGCGGTTATCGCCTGAACTGGGAGATGCCAGGGTGGAAAGTACCAGCCATGATACTGTACCTGAACACAGATGCTATCTCACAATACGCACTGAACAGGTATGGCGCGGCAAACATCCACCCTATTTTCAGGGAGCTGAAAATGGAATTGCCGAGAAACAAGCACACGACAGCCGTGCGCGACACTGCAGAGACAGTATGACCGCACAAGCTAATCCTGCGTTGCGGTATGTTTAGATTGATGAAACTGTTTTGCTCTGAGTTTGCCGCCCTGCAGCGATCCTACGCTCGCCACAATCCCTATGCTTTTTATGGCACTGCTGAGCGATGTGAGAAGCGCAACCACATCGCGCGCCTCTACGCTCACCCTTAACGTGTTACCATCGGCATCGAATGAGACGCTGCCTCTCTTGTACTTGGTGCCTGTTCCGATGACCTTTATATACGCCTTCGCAGGCCTGTCAATTTTTATATCTAGGATTGCACTCTGCATGCGCATCATGCGTTCCTGCTCTGGCCAGATGCCACGCTTGGTCTGTTCCAGCTTGTGCCGAAGCCCTTGTTCACGAGCCCCCTGTGCTTCCTGCCGGAGCTTGTAAGCCCGCGCGATACCCTGCCCCTCTGCGCCACTATGCCAGCATAGTTCCTGTCGCTGAGCACGCTGGGATGCGTGGCATCCAGAAGAACAACCTCGAAGAACTTGTAGTCGCCGTCCTCGCCCACATAATAGGAATTGAGAACTTCGCAGTTTGTGAACTTAGCCGCGGCGCGCTCCTCTGCTACCGACTGGAGCGACTTCCTGAAAGCATAATAGCGCCCTTCCTTGGAGGGCTTTCTCCCTGCTGTTATCTTCCCTCTGTGGCTCAGGCCCCTCCTGACGCGCACACGCACGACTACGACGCCCTGCTTGGCCTTGTAGCCGAGCTCCCTGGCCCTGGCCACGTTCATTGGTTTCGCAACGCGCTCCACAGGCGACTGCCTTCGCCAGGCAGCTATGTGCTGCTTCAGCTCCTGGCTCCTCTCCTTGTACTCGTGCCTGAATGTCTTGTTTATGTATTTGTACGAATTCATCCTTAGCATCTCAAGGACAAGATTGCCTCAATGCGCAGTAAGCACATCTGCTAGTCCTTTAAGGTATAAATAGGTTGCTGCGTATGTTGGCAGCGTGAGCGTCTCGTCTTTGTACGGACCGAACGTTTGGTTGTTGAGCAGCAGTGCGTAGTTGGACCCGACCCGCACCTTCACCTCACCCCTGTCGAACGCGATGGCGTCCCTGAGCGGCTCGAATGCATCGAGGGCGGCCATCGATGGCAGCTTTCTCGCAACGAGGCCAGTGCCGCCATGTATTGTGTTGGGCAGGCGCATCAGGTGGCTCGGTTCGTTGGTCACGCCCCTGTCTATCCTGTTGCCCTGATTTATCACCTGCCTGTTCAGCAGGTTCTCAAAGACGCTTTTCCTGTTCGGTATGCTGTAGAAGTCCCAGTTGCCCACCTCGATCTGCTTCCTGACAGTAGCTATCTCGTTGAATATCTTAGTTGCCACTGACTTCTCTATTCCTAGTGACGTGAGATCCTCCTTGCTGCGCGCTGCGCCGAGGAAGGCGTTGGCCACTTTGCCCCTCCAGCCGCCGTCGTCGGGCCTCGGCCCCATTTGCCTCTCGTGCCTCGCATCGACGCGCACTGTGTAGAAGAACGAATCGTAATCGAGACCCTGCCCGAAGATGTAGTTGCTTATCTCCTCTCTGGCGGGTTTGCCTAAGGAGAGCACGCTCTGGTTCCTCACGCGCACGTGGTAGCCCCTGTTCCCGCTGAAGTTTACCTCGAGCTCCTTCTCGGAGAAGCCGAAGTCAGGAATGAGGAAATTCTCCACCAGCTTTATCACTTCGTCCTTCGCGGAATCAAGGCACCTGTCGCAGACCCATTCCTTGCCGTGGTCGAGCCTGCAGGGCAACTTCACTATGTCTCCTGCATCTATGTCGAACCTCAGCTCGGAACCCAGCCACTCCTTCTTCTCCATTGGTCTGGCATCTGGCAGTCTGTAATAGGCGGCCGAATAGTCTACGAAAGGAGGCCCGTTGTCGACGAGATACTTGTCCAGGTCTGCAGGCCTCTTGAACGCCATGTGCCTGAAGGCAATCTTGGATTCGAATGAGCCGAAGGCGAACTCACGCTGCTCCACCTTGTCTGGAGACAGGCCACGGTGGAACTTGTAATAGCCCTTTATCAACTCTGTTACTAGCTTGTTTCCGGCCTCTGACACGTTTACAGTAAGCCGCTCGGGTTATAAATAGATTAAACACGAAGCACTCTCGTGGAAGATATCAAGCAGGTAATAATAATCAGGAAGGACCTCGGCATGGGGACGGGCAAGACTGCTGCCCAAGCAGCCCATGCATCGATGCTCAGTTACGCCGAAGCCATGAAGAAGGACCCTGAGATCGCAAGGACGTGGCTCGCTACAGGCCAAAAGAAGATAGTGCTTAAGGTGGACGACGAGGCAGCACTGGAGAAGCTCTACAAGGCGTTCAAGTATGAGAAGGTGCCGTGCGCGATTGTTGATGACGCCGGGCTTACGCAGCTGCCTCCAGGTACCACAACAGCACTGGGCATAGGGCCCGATTTGGCAAACAGGATAGACAAGTTCACCAAGCCGCTCAAACTGCTGTAGAAAACTGCCTGAGTCAATGGCTGTAACGAGCTGAAGAACAAAAACACACACGGATGCGATACGCGGAGGCAGTAGTGCGTGCGGCGTCTAATAATCACACATATGTAAGCCAATCTGAGAATTCTTCGTTGCTGCCTGTGATTATGTTGTCATAGGCATCAAGAAGCATTCTTGTCATAGGGCCTATCTTTCCCTTGCCTATCCTGCGCGAGTCAACGGAAACTATTGGCGTAAGTTCTGCTGCCGTACCCGCGAAGAAGAGTTCATCGCTTGTGTAGAGCTCCTCCTTGTGCACGCCTCTCTCCTCCACCACAAGGCCCTCGGCTTCGGCTATCTTAATTATAGTGTCCCTTGTTACGCCGAGCAATATATCCGCTTCCTTCGGCGGAGTAATGAGCCTGCCGTCCTGCACCAGAAATATGTTCTCACCAGGGCCTTCCGCCACATAGCCTTCATGCGAGAGCAGTATCGCCTCGTCCGCTCCTGATTTCTTCGCCTCCATGGAGGCGAGTATGGAGTTGAGGTAGTTGCCGCTCCCCTTCGCCTCCGGAGGCATTATCAACGAGTTGATTCTCTGCCACGAAGACACACTGCACCTTATCCCCTTCTCCTTATTTGTGAAGTAGTTGCCGAAAGGGACTGCAGCAACTACCACACTAACCTTCTTGCCGATAGGGTTTAGCCCTATGCGCTGGTCGTTGTAGAAGCCAAATGGCCTTATGTAACAGGCGTCGAGCTTGTTCTTTGCTACTGTTTTGATTATTGCGTCGGTCAGCGTCTTCCTGTCTACCGGAAGCCGCATGTCATAGATTTCTGCCGTGTTGAAGAAGCGCCTGACGTGGTCCTGCAGCCTGAATATCGCCGTGCCTTTCTTTGCTTTGTATGCCCTTATGCCCTCAAAGATGCCGCTGCCGTACTGCAGCGAGTGTGTGAGCACAGACACCACTGCCTTCGCAGAGGGCACGAACCTGCCGTCAAACCAGACGTGTTGCTTGGACACCATGAGTAGATATGCAGCCAAAGGTTAAAATCAGTATCAACGCTGCGCACAAAACGCAAAGCGCAGCTAATCAAAGTGCGCACGCAGAATATCGCGCGGGCGCTCATTCTTTGTTGATACTATTGGCAAAGCCAAGTTTCGGCGCATCGCGCTGGACTGAGGACAGCTCAGGGTCCGCGGCGTGCCTGCTCTCCTGCTTCAGTTCAAACAGGAACCGCTGCACTATAGCGCCTCTGTTGTATTTGTTCGTGCTTTCTCACCTCGTGCATATAAGCCCGGAAAGCCTCCAGTCCCTCTTCGGTCATCCTGAGAGGCTTGTGCCCTTCCCCTTTCTCAGTGAATTCCACCACACCCTCCTTTTGAAGCTTCTTCAAGTAGTACCAAGCTCCGCTGCGCGATATGTCGTAGCGCTCAGAGATGTAGTCAACGAAGCTCGTGGCCGTCGAGCCCCAGTCCATGCCTATCTCGGCCAGCAGCCAGGCCTCCTTGCCACTGAGCCTGAACACCTCAAGAGCATAGCTAATTTGTTTACCCACTTGCATAAGAGCACCAGGAAAAAGAACTTTATGCGCCCTTAAGCAGTGGGCCTGTCCTTATTCACATAGCATGTCAGGGACATGCTGCCGGCTATCGCGAAGAAAGAGCACGCCAGCTGCCATCGTCCTTGACCGCTCTGCATAAATACACTTGCATTCATATCTATCGTCAGCAGTATTTAAAACTTTTGTACAAAGTGGTGTGTGCTTGCTCTTGGAAACCGAAGTACCATTGCTCTGTCTTGCAGCGGTTACGGTACTGTATGCAGCCTTCGACCTATTCAACAAGCGTAACGTGCCCGACATATTCGCATACGCGAGCGTGGTGCTCGGAGTCATCGTCACACTTGTTTACGACTCGAGCATTCTTTTGGAGAGCCTGCTCATAGCCGCGGTGATAGCGGCCATAGGCTACGTCGTGTACAGACGCGGACTGTGGGGCGCCGGAGATTACTTCGAACTCGTTGCGGTCAGCCTGCTCCTGCCTGTGCAGCCGCTCCCGTTCCTCGTGCTGGCCAACCAGTTCGCGCTGCCCTTCATACTCTCTGTATTCATAGCCACGGGCTTTGCGGCGCTGTGGACGGTGCCCACATACTACTTCCTCGTCGTAAGGAGAAAATGGAGCAGGAAGATGAGCGAGAAGCAGCTGAGCTATGGCCTGCTTCTTTTCTTCCTGTACATATCACTGCTCGTATTCGTCTACGCCACCGTGGGCCTTACGCTGGGCAGGGTGCTCCTAATACTCGCAATCGCGATACCCTCATCAGTCACCATGATGTTCGGCGACGAAATAACGGCGAGGATGGTGGAACGCGTGCATGCCAAAGAGCTGGAGGAGGGCGACATAATAGCAATCAACATGATGGGCGCCAAGGAACGCAAACTATTCGCGGCGCGCGCTGCTTCGGGCAGGCTTGTGACGAAAAAGCTAATACACAGTCTTGAGGGAGCGCGCTATACACTGCCGGTCTACAAAAACGCAGCCCCGCTCGCCGTATTCATACTGATGGGAGTGGTGGTGTCGCTGCTTGTGGGCAACGTGGTCCTGTTCATAATATGAGCTAGGAGTAGAGCAGGTCAAGAAGCCCGCTCTCGGATTCCTGCATCATAAGCTCGCGCCTCCTGACTACAGGCACGCCGCGGACCCTGCCGCTCTTCTTTTCGCTTACAAAAAACGGATAGTTGTTGTCGAACGTATCGTGTATCGCACTGAAGAGCTCTGCGCGCTTGACCATTGTGCGCTCGTTTGCGTCGAAACTGACTTCGTAGAGGTTCCTGGATTTCGCGACCATGTTGAATGGTGCGAAGCGCAGCCTGAGAGTTTGCATCTTCATGTTGGCGAACCGCGACTGGCGCAAACACTGCTTTGCTTCCTGCTGCGGCTCTTCCTCAGGCCTTATGCTGCCGTGCAGCGTGGATTCGAGCTTAGCCACAATGGTGCTGGACGCGTAGAGGTAACCGTGCTCGTGCTTGTACAACATCGATTTTGACACATTCACCTTCCTGGACAATTCGGGCACGCCTATGTCCATGAGCTTGATCAGTCTCGACAGCTTGGCGCCATCTATTGCTACCTTTAAGCCCAGGGACTTCGACGCGACAAGACCCGGCCGATTGGATGCAATCTTGGGCAGCATGTCTAGAGGTATGCACTTCAGCGAGAAGCGATTGTAGCTTGCGCTGCCATTCAGCACGCCATTCTTGGAGCAGACGCCGAGTATGATAGGCTCAGCGCCCAGGAACCGAGCGAGCTTCTCAAGCTCTTTCGCCTCTTCCTGCGTCACCGAATCTATGTTCGTCACAGCCTTGATGGCAAGCTTCCTGCCGCGCCGCTCTGCAAGCACATCAACAAGCGTGTGCATGTTTCCCGCGAACACTGTTGCGAAGCCGCCGCTGCTGAGCTCTCCCGCCGCCTTCTTGACCAGCTCCGATTTCTTCATAGGTTACGATTGGCTCTGCGCCTATTTTAAGCTGCCTCGGGCAGCGGCTCGGCCTGCGGGGCGCCTACTTGCCCAGCAGCTTCTCCCCTTCCTGCCAATTGACGGGGCAGAGGCCTCCGGTCTGCAGCGCAGACAGCACCCTGTACGTCTCCTCGGTGCTCCTGCCTACGTTATCCTGGGTCACCACTAGGTACTTCACCACGCCCTCAGGGTCTATTATGAACAGCCCTCTTGACGAATTGCCGGTCTTGCTCTCGAAAACGTCGTACGCGCGGGATACTTCACTGTTCCTGTCCGATGCCATGTAGTATTTTATGCCCTTCAAGCGCGGATCCGCAGCAATCCATGCCTTGTGCGTGAATACAGTATCTGTGCTCACAGATATTATCTCACAATTCTTCTTCTGGAACTTCTCGTATTCCTTGGCGAAGCCTTCAAGCTCCGTAGGGCACACGAATGTGAAGTCAGCCGGGTAGAAGAACAGTATCATCCATTTGCCCTTGAAGTCGCTCAACTTTATCTTAGTGAAGTCAGATTCTTTGAATGCGTCGGCCTCAAAATCAGGTGCTTTCTTGTCTATAAGACTCATTCCACTCACCACTAGCACCATATTATGCGCAGTCGAGAATAAAAAGCTTACATGGCGCACGCTACCCTATGCCTGAGAAACGTGTAGACAATGAAATTACTTCCCAGCCCAGAGCCACACGAGCGAGAGTACGAATATGATCACACCCAGTGCTTCGGGCGTCGCGGCCCCGGCGCTGAACGCGATGTACGTCCAGTATAGATCGAGCATCACCACAAGGATACCCGAGATCCAGCTCATCTTATGTTTGTTGTCCATCCACTCTACCTGCTTTATCGCAGGCGACGCAACCTTAAAAACATTGCTCCAATCAGGATGTAGCATTCCAGTTAAGTGCCCGCCGTATATCGTTATGTATCGGGCGCCATACAACGATATTATCTTTCATTGTAAACTTGTTTTTTTACTTTGTTGTAGATGTACAGTAGCTCTGGGATTGTTATTCTCCTAGCTGCAGTTTCGAAGAATTCTTCAACATCAATATCTTTCTTGATATGTTTGTGGTACGGAATAAGTTGGAGTATATAATCTAATTTGTCCGCTTGATCAACTAACTGGGCTTCTTTGCTTTTTCTCGTCTTTAATTCTGCCAATATTTTTCTCAGGTGAGACTCGCTTGACTTATCCAAGTAGCCAAGCATCTTAAGTGTATTATTATGCTCAATTTTAGATTTATCAGCGTTGTTGACTTTCTGGAGACGCTCTTTCGCCCTAGTTGCAATGTCTCCAGTAATGACCTCATTAATGTCGTGTGTAAGTGCCATAATAATGCATTTATTGGCGTTGAGGCCTAACTTCTTCGCCAGTATGTAAGATAAGAGGGCGGTGCTATAAGAGTGGTCAGCAACATGCTCTGGTTTATGTACTTTCCTAATCACCCAGCCCCTTCTATCCACTGCCTTTAGCTTGTCTGCTTCCAGCATAAATTTAGTAATCTTATCGAGTTCCGGTTTTGATATCTTCATATGCACACTTCAAAATCTGGTTTGCTCCCATAGAGAAACGACATTCCGGTTAAGTTTCCAACAGATACACAACGGTATACAATAACACACAACTCTTAATCATGTTTTAATCCTGTTTGGAGAGCTAGGACGCATATTAGGGTAATCTTTAACAAGTTCTATTCCCTGCTTGATATAATAATCGAAATCCTTTCTCTTTATACTCTCCAAAAATATTGGTTTAAGATCATTTTGCAATTTTACAATATGTGGATAGTTGTGATTGGTGTAGTATTCGGTGTTCTGCCAAAAGTTTTTCACTTCGCTGGTCAAAGAAGTAAGCGCAAAAGCAGCTATTTCGGCCAGCGCCCAGATCTGCCCATCTTTCAGTTTTTCTTCACTGTAGTGTCTTCTGTAAATCTCGAAATAATGCGACAAAATCAGTTCGTGCGCAGTAATTCGTCGCATCTCATAAGGATCCTTATCATAACTCCTTACTATTTTAGGTGCACGCCCCCAGTTGGATGCTCCTCTAATTGCAACAGATAAGACACACTCGTATCTGGGGTAAAACCATCCATAACCAGTAGTTATTTCCACGTAATCGGAAAACAGTTCGCCTATCTCGTCCCATGAAACCTGATATTCTTTTTGTTTTATTTTCATGTCTGGCAGTTCTTTCCTGTACCGTTCTTCTAGTGATGCATGAGTTATTTCTCTATATTCTGGGTATCCTGTTTCTTTACGCTGCAAAGTCATTTTGATATCATATTCTTTATCTATAATGAAATCAAGTTTCATTCGAATCACCATATTTTGTCGTCTAAAATCTGACTTGCTCCCACCGGGATTTGAACCCGGGTTGCAGGGTTGAAAGCCCTACGTCCTTGGCCGGACTAGACGATGGGAGCCGAAACTAATTCTCTTCTCGCTTATTTATTGCTTGCCATTTTGTTCCATGCCGTTTTACAGGCGGAA
>DAHVUT010000015.1 GCA_027328425.1 Microcaldota archaeon
TTTGTTGAAAAGCAGGTCTACGTGCTTGAACGACTTGAACCTACCTATGCTCGCGGATCGTATATGGAGCACTCACACCACTGGTCGCAATACCATTTTGCCATCACAATATTAAAGCCTTCTGCTCGCAGACGATGGAAACGTATTTATTCTTTCCAGTGTACTGTAACCTGATGGGGCGCATGAGAACTGAAGTAAAAGCACACACACACACACAAGCAAGCAAGCTAGCAAGCTAGCACGCCATAGCGCCTACTACCGCTCCCAGTCTGCAATGGAGTACCTGATGACCTACGGCTGGGCCATACTGATTATAGCCGTTGTCCTGGGCGCCCTCTTCAGTTTGGGGGTCTTCAACGGCGCGAACTTCGCGCCCAAGGCGCCGCCGGGCGCATGCCAGGTCTTCAGACCCAATGGGCCGGGCAGCACGAGCTTCATCAACCTCGAGGGCGTCTGCAGCGGCGAGCTACCGGAGTATGTTTTTTCATTCCCGAATACGACCACAAATGGCGACGTGGTCCCGGAATCCAAATCGCTGGATTCGGCGTGGGACGGCGGCTCATGGACCATAGCCGCATGGTTCAAGGAGACTACTGTGCTCGGCCCTGGAGAAGGCAGGGACCTGATAGAGGAATCGTACGGATGCACTAGCGGCCTGTGGACTGGCTCGTCCTCAGCCACGCAGTACAGCGTATTTACAATACAGTGGTACAGCTCAGGCGGTGCATGCACCAATGCTGGAGCTGTTACGGCAGGGTACGGGGGCATACAATACAACACATGGGTGTTCGTTGCGAGCACGTTCCACTACATACCGCCGTCGGGCGGCTGGGTAGCAGTATGCGTAGACGGGGCGTGCAGCAACTCATCATGGACCAGCAATGACCCCACTGATTATGCCGCGTACGGTTACGTGTTCCAGATACACGACGATGACTGCTGCGGGGGCTTCCTGAATGGAGGTGAACTTGCGGACGTACAGTTCTACAACACAAGTCTCTCCGCATCCACAATGAACGCGATGTACTATGAAGGCATAGGGGGAGCCCCTATACAGCTGCAGAACCTTGTCGGCTGGTGGCCGCTGAACGGCAA
Organism: Microcaldota archaeon; assembly: GCA_027328425.1. Taxonomy (GTDB): domain Archaea; phylum Micrarchaeota; class Micrarchaeia; order Micrarchaeales; family CABMGC01; genus JAJYVH01. The sequence continues at coordinate 1,096 of DAHVUT010000015.1, forward strand.
CGGCCAGGATTACTCAGGAAACAACAACAACGGCGCAGTGAACTCCGGAGACAGCTTCGACAGTTCCTGGACGAGCGGCTATGCCACGCCGTAGCCTCCTGGGGCGCTACTTTATCACTATCTTGTCCGATATGTCCACTATCCTGTCCACACTGTAGCGCACAGGGTTCCCGAAGCTCGTGTCCACCACCAAGCCGCCTTTCTTCGTGTCCACGCCGGCCACCTTGCCTATCAGCGTGCCGAACTCATTGACTACGAGCTTGCCCTTCAGCCTCTTGCTCTTGACGACGCGCTTCCTCAGCCCGCCCGTGATCATGGACACGGCCACGCCTATCGCTATCGCTGCTATAGTGAAGAGCAGGAACTCGCTGAAGTATATCTGATCCAGTATCCAGGACATGAACGAGTAGGCGAGCGCCCAGAGGATCACTGACGAGCCTATGTACGTGCCGTAGCGGAAGTTGCGGAACAGGTACTTGTTGGATTTGGTGTCCAATATCCTGCCCAGCAGGTACAGCAGTAGCATTATTGGCAGCAGGAGCAGGAAGCCCTCGACTGCATACGCAGTCGCCACGCCCTGGTCGCTGCTCGAGTGCATGTAGCTCAGGTAATTGCTGGAGCCCACGAATATAGCTGCTATGAAGAACACGAGCGCGCTGAGGTAAAATACGAAGCTCAGCCTGTCTATGCTGAACCCGAAGCCCCTGAAGCTACCTATGAGCATCTCCTCGAGCCCGAAGCCCTTGATTACCATGTACAGGCCTATCAGGCCGACTGGCACTTCCCAGCCGAGGCCCAGCAAGTAGCTGACCGCGAAAAGAAGCAGTATGACTGCAGGTATGCCGAAGACGATGCGCGCGTAGTGGGGCTCCTTGAGCTTCTCCAGTATTGTTATGTACGTGCTCTCCAGTGCCTTGCTCTGCTTCACCGTAACGCTCTTCACGCTGCCTATCTTTATCCTCGACTCTACGAGTGGGAGGACGCGCTCATCGCTGGCCCCGTCGGTCACGAAGACGCAGGAATCTGCCTTGGTCTGGTCGAGCACGTGCTCGAGCTGCGTCGTTATCGCCCTGTCGGCGGCGTAGCCCTCGCTCTCCGCGCCCGTCACTGTGGCTATGCTGGCGCTGTAGCCCTCCTTCCTGAGCTCGTCGTAGATCTTGACCGCCTGAAACATTGTGTTGGAATCCGTGTCCTCGGGATCCGCCAGGGAGAGCTGCGTTGCCGCATTGAGGTTCTGCACACGCCCCATCAGCGGGCCCCCTATGCCCGTCTTCCTGTACAGGTCGTTGTCGACGTCTATCGCAAGCACTAGAAGACGCTCCGACTTATCGATCCCGCGGCGTTCTGCCATGCTGTTAATTCCCAAACGTTAGTATTTATAACTGACGCAACGCTTCGCTAGCGCCTGTGGTTCTTGCGCCCCAGAACCTGCCTGAACTTGAGAAAGTCCTGCGCCAGTTTCTCGTAGCGCGAGTGCAGCACCAGGAGCACGAACACGAAAGCAGTTATTACCACCTCTGCTGAGAGCGAAAGGTTGAGCAGGTACTGTACCTTGTAGAGCTCGGGCGAGTATACGTTTATGGATATGAGTGTTACTATAGCTATCGCGAAATCCAGCACAAGCGAGCCGTAGGCTATGTAGTCCAGCAGCTTCCTGAGCTTTTCGGCCCTGAGGAATTCCTTGTAGTGCATACAAATCACTAGAGGGCTAAACTTAGCTCGCAACACATTTTATTCAATGCGCTCCACCATCGCACCAAGCGCGATATCGTCGGAGCCGGAGATGTCGCTGCACGTCTCTGCGTGCTTTCTGGCCGCCTCGAGGACCTCCGCGAGGTTCCCGCTCTCGAACTCGAATTTGCCGCATGTGCACGCGAACCTGTACTTAACCATTCTCTAGACCCAAGACAGTTTAGCGCTAATTGTATTTAAGGTTTACCTGCAGAGAGATTAAACAATGACCCTGATGAGATTCGAATCCCTCTCCAGCAGTGAAGTTTGGGATAAGGGCATGCGGCACATAATCGCGAAAGACAGGGTGCTTGCGAAGGTAGTGGCCCGTTTCGGAGTGATAAGCCGCGACTGGAGCTCCTCAGATCCTTACGAGGCTATAGTAGAGTCATTCATCTACCAGCAGATATCAGGTTCGGCTGCAGACTCCATAGTCAGGAAGTTCAGGGGCCTTTACAGCGGCAGGCTGCCGAGCCCCGCGCAGTTCCTGAAAACTCCGGCGCCTAAAGTGCGGCGTGCGGGCATATCGCCGCAAAAATACTCGTACATACGCGGCCTGTGCGAAAGGCTAGTTGGAGGGGAACTCGACCTTGAGAGCCTGCGCGGATTGCCAGACGAGGAGGTGATTGCAATGCTGGATGACATCAAAGGGATAGGCAGATGGACGGCCGAGATGTTCTTGATGTTCAGCTTGAGGCGTGTGGATGTGTTCCCGATGGATGACCTAGGCATACAGAAAGGAATCAAGGAAGTCTACGGCATGAAGCACATGCCAAACAGTGAAAAGATGCTCGAGCTGTCTGAAAAATGGAAGCCGTACAGGTCCGTGGCGGCGCTCTATCTTTGGAGGAGCCAGGATCAACCGCTTCCAGATTCGAAATAACATTTTACGACTGCAAAACCGAAACAAAACCGAAGTGTCGAAATACATATTTTAAAATGAAGGTGGCAATCATAATTGCATTCTATGAGCAAAACATGGGAGACCAAACACAGAATACTGCAATTGCTTTCTGGCAAATCCAAGACGCTCAGCATACTGAGCTCTGAGCTTGACCTTGCGCCGTCCACTGTGAGCGAGCACATAGAAGAACTGGAAAATGTGGGTGCGGTGCGCAGGGTCGACAATCCTTTCATCAAGAAATGGAAATATTACGAGAGGAACCCGGACTTCGACTCGGCAAGCCTCAAGGAGCGCAGGCGCAGCCCAAACAATACCATGAAGATAGCAGCGGGACTCGCCGTTATTGTAGGACTGATAGCAGTATTCATGCTGGACATGCCCACGATTGGCGGCACCAGCAGCGCTGCAAGCACCGTGGGCTTCCTGCTCACAGACCCGCCTCATGTGCCGGCCGGTACACAGGCACTCAACATAGAGTATTCTTCACTGCAGGTGCACATCATAGACACAGGCAACGCATCCGCCTCAGGCTGGGTGAATGGAACAGGCAGCGGCAGCCTTGATCTCATGCAACTGCTCAATGTGACGCAAGACATAGGAAGCGCTAAGATACCAGCAAACGCTGAGATCAACGCAGTCAGATTCCAGATAACCAATGCAAGCATAGTTGTGAACGGGACCGCTTATAATGCAATAGTGCCCAACGGCAATCTCACCACTTCAATAGTGGGCACGGTATCGGCCAACACAAGCATATTGCTCGATCTCAGCCCAGTGGTGGTAAGCATATTCACCAACAACACTGCTGCGTTCGTGCTCGTGCCCTCGGTGAAGGCGGTATTCATAGGCAACCAGAGCGCACAACAGACCGGAGCAAAGATGAGGCTTAATGAAAACGAGAGCGAAAGGCTGCATGCAGCGTCAGGCATAAGCATAACGAACGCGACGCTTAGCGTGGCAAGCAACAACACAGTGCTCAGCGTGACTGTCAAGAACGATGCCAACAAGAGCGTGGACATACATCATGTGACCTTGTTTGGCGTAGGCGTCTCGGCCAAGGCAATTATGGGTGCATCAGTAAACATAAGCGGCAACACCAACGACATGCCTGCGATAATGGAATCAGCAAGTAATGGAGCTAATTCTCCACTCGGAACTGCCGCGTCGATTGCGGCCAGCATCTCTGCGTATGGCAGCGGCAACACAGGTGCAGGGAACCAGGACGTGAACAGCCAAGACGCAGGTAATTTTGGTGCAGGTGCCTCCAATACAGGAGAAACAAACAGCAGTGCGTCCACCAATGGATTCGATGCCGGAGCGTATGCTAATCAGGACACGCACGGGTTTGACCGCACAGTGGTGAGCCTGCCTTGGGTCAGCGCCAGCGTAAGGGGCACCGGCAATGCAAGCGCCAATACCGGCATCCTGGGCGGCATGCCTCTGCTCGTAAACAGCGCCGGCCAAAGGAACATGGGCGAGGACCATGCGTTTGTGCCATTCTTCGCAAACGTCAACGGGACCTTCCGCGTGTCCGGACCAGTAATAGGCACAATGTTCGGAACTCTTGACTTCCTAGTAGAGGCGAACGGCACACTCGTACTCCCGCTGATCGGTGCATGCGGCCAGTGCGCCCCGGGCACGATATGCCCCAACACAGCGTGCGTGGCGAATGCGGACGGGGTCTCAAACAGCGGCAGAGTGGATGCGTTGTACAGCAATGGCGGCTACAGCCTGGCTGCGGGAGCCTCAGCAACATTCACATTCTCGGGTCAGATAACGTATGCCGATGGGCATCTGCTCGTGCTCCCCGCTAATGGCAGCGAGTGGAAGCTCGTGGTCACGGGCCAGAATGGAGCCGAAGTAGAGACCAATGTTACTGCCGCATGATAGAAAAAGATGCAGCGCGATTGGAAGCATGGGCTAGAGGTAGCCCCAGCTCAGCAACATATCGCTGTCCCTGGTCCACCTTTGGCCTATGTCTGAGCGGTAGAACATGTTGGGAATCATGACGTTGCCGACGTTCTGGTACGCATTCCTTATCGCGTCCGACATCGCGGCACCCGATCCCGTTATTATGAGCGCATAGCCGGATTGGCCAGCTATGAACCAGTCGTCGCCATCTTTCTTCACCTCGCCAATGTGCACCCCACCGAGACTCTGCCGCTTGAAGAGTATCGCCGCACCCTCCGAGTACTTCTTGAACGCCTTCTGGTCCTCAAACGGGAACGGAGGTATCGCGACCACAACACCAACCTGATAGCCTTTCTTTGTTTTGAGCTGCACGTCGTCCTTGCCGTGCGATATGTCGTACAGGAACTGGCCCATCTCACTCTGTATGCCCTCCATCTGTATACTTATTGTCGGGAACCCAAAACGCGACGTCCATTCGAGCGGCCATATGCCTTTAGTGTTGGCTATGCAGTTTATGTCTATATAGCCGACGTAACCGCTAGATGCCAGTTTCTCTTTCGTCTTGAACAGAGTTGCTTCAAAGATAGGGTTGCTTTTTGCAAAATACATGACTGTTCCCATCTCGCCGGTACTAGGGCCTATTTCACCTGGAAATAAGCGTTTGTGCTCAAAATTCACGCATATGGGCATCACAAAATCCTTCCCATTGAAGAAAGCACCGACCGCCACCTCCACTCCCTCAGCAAACTCCTGAAGCATAAACGTCTTTATCTTCTTGGACCACGTTATCTTATAGTGCTCTAACACCTGAAGCACGTCCTTGCCATCTGCCTCTTGGCCGACGAAAAGCAGTTCCTTCTCGTCCTGTATCTGGCCGCTTGGTTTCAACACATACCGGTCCGGATTTGATTTTACAAAAAGTATAGCGTCATCGAAAGAAGTGAAGTTTGCACTTGGAAGTACAGCCACTCCTGATGCCATCAGTTCGTCCTGGCCAAATGCTCTGTCCAACTCGAGTTTGTCAGTATAGGCAGAGCCCCCGACAACTGCCTTGCCTTCCTTGCGCAGAGCCTCCGCTTTTGCGCCGAAGCCTATGTCATCGAAGATAATAACTTCGGCCCAGTCCTTGTACTTCTCCCAGTCATCGACCTTCTCAAAGAATCCGTCGCCAACATCCTTCTCCGGCTGGTCGTGGCAGTAGAACTTCACGTCATGGCCCTCCTTGGCCAACTGCCACGCTAGGTCAGCGGAGAGCGCCTCTTGCGTCACGAACAGAAACTTGTACTTAGGCTTCTGGTCGCCGTTCTTTAGTTTTTGGTCGCCGTTTGTGGCCATCTTATCCATGCGAAAATGCTTCGTTGCTTATTCACATGAGTTTTATTACATCGTTGCGCATCAAAGCGTGTATTTCAGGATTAGATGTTTTATTCAGGTAAAAATACGGGTCAAATGCGCCTGAAAACGCCGTCTGCCGTCTTTTTATCGACATTCTCCAAGGGAACCATCCCTCCTGGCGCGATTCTGAAATAGACCGGACCAGTATCGCAAGATCTTCCGCGCATTTTGACTATCGACGCCTTCCTGATTCCGGCATTTGCATCAGGAATTTCCAATTTTATAAGCCCAGAAACAGAGTACTCTTCCATGCCGTACATGCTCATGTCGCTTTTCATGACCGGACTCGTGACAAGCGTATATGCGTTGGGCAGGTAGAGCGCCATCATAAACTGATTGATGAAATCCTCGTCCGCAACGATCAGCGGAGTTATCGGATCTATGACGAGGCGCGTTATGCCGTATTCGGATGCGAGTCGCTTTATTTCATTGGTCACTACGTCGATGTACCGTGTCCTGTTCTTAAGATTGCCGAGCACGCCCTCCTTGAGCCCCTTTATCCCATCGGAGAGTTCAATCACCTCTATCGCACCTTCCTTCCTGTACTCCTCAAAGCCAGGTACGAGCGTCTTTGCATTGGCTATGAAATCGGTCCCATGGGTATCGGAGAGTATTATCATGCCTTTCTCGCCCTTTTTGGCGCCTTCAACAAGGAACTGCGTGGATGCGACAGTTTTACCCGTACCCGTCTTGCCTGATATCATGTATACGTTCCCTTTTCTGATAGAACCGCACAGCGCTTCGTCTAGCCCGTCCACCCCGAAGACGTCATGCCTGCGTTCCGGCTGCTGCCTCTGGTCCACGATCACTATATCATACATGCGCGCCAGATTCGCCTCTGGATGGTCAAGATCCCTGTCCACGGCAAGCACCTTCCTGCTGATTCCGCAGTCATTGGCTGCAGAGTTGAACAGCATTATGCCGGTAACCATGTCTTCTGAAACGCTACGTAGAACCGCGGCCTTGGCGCTGCCGCCCTCGGCAGGAGTGATGACAAGGTCGAATGTGTGTACTGCCCCAGACTTGCCGGTAAGCCTTGCATTTGCGCCCCAACTGAACTTGCCGCTCATCCCCAACGCACCGGCTACCTTAGTTATTTCTATGGAGGCCGAATCCGCCCCAGAACGCGGAGCTCCCGGCCCATCAATGTCGTCCCTAAACACAATCATCCGCTACACTATACAGCATGGAGCTCGGTGGCTATTTATAGGTTGCCTTGTCTTCCAGTCGTGGCTAGGGAGATACATGGGCCCGCGGAGAGTCGAACTCCGCTCTCCACTCTGTGAAAGTGGCGTCTTACCGATGGACCACGAGCCCTCCGTAGGCTTACACAGCTCAGTATAATAAATTTAGAGTAGCAAGCCGAGCATGGCGTACTATACCGGTAAAGGGGACAAAGGCACAACCGGGCTCCTCGGCGCTGGGAGGATGGCGAAGAGCGATCCTGTATTCACGGCTATAGGCGATGTGGACGAACTGAACAGCGCCATAGGCGTGGCGCTCTACTACACGCACAACGACAGGATAAGGTCGGGGCTGCGCGAGATACAGAACGATCTCTTCATAATAGGGGCCAGCCTCGCCTCCAGGAAAGTTAAAATAAGCAAGGCCAGGCTGAGTGGCAAGGCCGTAGCAAGGCTCGAGGGCTCTATAGACGAGATGGACGGGCAGCTGCCGCCGTTGAAGAGGTTCGTTCTGCCCGGAGGCTGCGAGGCAGCCGCACATCTCCACATTGCGCGCTCAATAGCTAGGAGGGCGGAGCGCAGCATGACCGGGGCGGGAAGGAATGGAAGGATGGACACGAACGCGCTCGCCTACATGAACAGGCTATCCTCGTACCTCTTCGTTGCTGCAATATACCTGAATTACACAGAGGGCATCAAGGAGTCGCATCCTGCCTACTAGGGTTGGCGCTGAAGTACTCCCTGAACTTGTTGGTCACACCCAGCCTCCAGCTCCTGCCCTGCTTCCTCCTCTCGACGAAGCCCTGCTCGAGCAGTTCCTTCACGTGGTCGTACGTGGAGCCGCCAAATATCTTGACCAGTCTGCTCTGCAGCACGCTATCGTTCTCGCTCACATACGCGAGCACGCGGAGTGCGCCCTTGGTTATGTCGGGCCCTCTTGCGAGACCGCTGACCCTGCTGGCATAGGGCTCGCGCAGCGTTAGCATATATTTCTTGTCTATCTCCAGCACCTGCAGCGCAGTTCCACTTGAGTCGTATTCTTGCGCGAGTTCCCTCAACACAGACTCTATGTGCCCCGTAGACTTCACGCCAGTTATGCCCGAGAGCTCCTGCGCGCTGAGCGCGTTAGGCGACATGAAAAGCGCCGCCTCTATCAACCTCTTGTAGTCGAGTTGCGCGTCCATGCCACCACTAGTTCAGCACCACCACTATGTCCCCGAAGAAAGTCTCCTGTATCAGCAGCACCTTCGCCTTGCTCGCAAGGAAAAGGAGAGGGACGAATACTGAAACGAGCGAGTTCTCCTTGTTCGCCACCTCGCAGAGCGTCGAGTATGTCACCATCCTGCTGCTGTCCGCGTGCGCCTTCACGAGCGAGAATACGGATGCTATGTCAGCCTCTATGTCTGTATGCTCCAGGTGTATCGGCACTGTTATCGGCACGGCCGCCTGCTCCTTGTACTCCCTGAGCTTCATCGCCTCCTCGAGCGCCGCTATGAGCTCATTGAGCGTAACGCGCCTCCTCGGCTGCAGTCGCATGCGCAGCGTTATGCCGTTCGGCGGCACGTACCGCGCAGACTCTTCCTGCCCGTCGCCAGGTTCCTGCTGCGCCTGCTCCTCTATCTGGAGCAGCTCGCTCTTGAGCCTCAACAGTATGGCTGCTGCAAGTATTATGTTTGCAGGCACGCGCAGGTCGAGCACCTTCATGCGCTTCACTGCGCCGACATACCGTTCCACTATGTCGGTTATGTCTATGTCCCATGGATCCAGCTCGTTTTTCCTGACAAGCTCCACAAGCACATCCTTCCACGTTGCCTCTGTCACCAGCGCCTCTATGTCGAACTCGCTAGCGCTTGCCTGGCCGCTCTCCGCCTGCACCATGTCGCCTGAGATTTGTTTTCCCGAACAGAGTTAATAAGTTTTCTGTAGCTGCACGCCACCCGCGGGTAAGGCTTATTACCTTTAACTGCGAAAATTGTACGATGCAATGCCTATTTTTCAGAATGAATCGACGTACAGGAAGTATTTAGAGCAGGGGAACGAACAGGAGTTCGACAGGCTCTTCGATGAGGCTGTGGCCAAAGTGAAGCGCGAGGTCCTCGGCAAGCGGCACGCCATGTATATAGGCGGCAAGGAGGTGTTCGCAAGCGAGGAGTTGGCCGAGAGATCACCGATAGACGGCACGCCAATGGGCACGTTCCAGAAGGGCACGAAGGAGCACGCGAAGCAGGCTGTGGCGGCGGCAGGGGATGCCTTCAAGGCATGGAGCGAAACAGGCTACAGGGATCGCGCTGCAATAATGGCCAAGGCCGCCGGGCTCTTCGGCGGGCACAAATTCGAAGTGGCAGCTGTGCTGAGCATGGAGAATGGCAAGACGCGATACGAGTCTATCGGCGAAGTGGATGAGGCGATAGACTTCCTCAACTACTACTCACAGGAACTGCTCAGGAACAAGGGCTTTGTAAGGAAGGCCGCCATAGAGGCGAGCAGCAAGAGCGTGGACTCCGGCTTCCAGGGAGCTCCGGGAGCCAAGGAGAAGATAACAATTGCAATGAAGCCGTACGGCGTATTTGGCGTCATCGCCCCGTTCAACTTCCCCATATCCATATCAGTAGGAATGAGCGGCGGCGCGCTGATAACGGGCAACACTGTGGTATTCAAGCCGAGCTCCACTGACAACATGGCGATGCTGACGGGCCTGAAGATATACGAGATATTCATGGAAGCAGGATTGCCCAATGGCGTCTTCAACTACATCACGGGCCCCGGTTCCGAGGTGGGTGATGCACTGGCGATGGATCCCGGAGTAGCGGGCATAGCATTCACAGGCTCGAGGGGCACCGGCCTCGGCATGATAAAGAAGAGCTTGGAGATGGGCATGCAGAAGGTCTTTGTGGTCGAAATGGGCGGGAAGAACCCAGCAATAGTCGGCAGGAGCGCAGACATAGACGAGGCAGTCGACGGCATAGCGAGCGCGGCATTCGGCTTTGATGGACAAAAGTGCAGCGCCTGCTCCCGCGTCTATGTACAGGAGCAGATAAAGGAAGCGTTCGTGAGCAAGCTTATAGACAAGCTGCGGGGCTTCAGCATAGGCGACCCCTTGAAGAAAGAGGTGTACATGGGCCCGCTGATAAGCCAGAAGGCGCTGGCGAAGTACAATGCCAGCGTGCAGGAAGCAAGGAGCATGGGCAAGGTGCTATACGGAGGCAACAGCGTGAACTCCGGCCTGCAGGGTGCATACGTAGAACCCACGCTGATAGAGGTGCCACACAAGAGCAGGCTCATGCAGGAAGAGCTCTTCGTGCCCATACTCTCCCTAGACACATACAAGAAGTTCGACGAGGCGCTGCAGAAGGCGAATGACGTCGAATTTGGGCTTACCGCAGGGCTGTACACCAGGGACAGCAAGGAGATAAGGGGCTTCGCTGCGGGCATGGAGGCCGGAGTGGTATACGTGAACAGGCGCATAAGCGCCACCACTGGCGCGATAGTTGGCATGCACACATTCGTCGGCTGGAAGGGTAGCGGGCTGACAGGCAAGGGCACTGGCAGCAGGCAGTACCTGCAGCAGTTCATGCGCGAGCAGAGCCTCTCAATTTCGAAGAAGAGTTGAGCCCGATGCTCGACCGGCTTATCTACGAGATCCTGCTGAAGGACGGCGCCTACAGGAAGGGCACGATGCTATACAATGGGCACAGGATACGCGTGGAGCTCGCCGATGGCTTCCTGAAGAAGCTCGTGGGCCTGATGCACAGGCCAGGCATCGGGAACGACGAGGGCATGCTCTTCGTGCTTGGCGCTCCCAGCATAACGATGGCATCCATCACGATGCTCAACATGCGCTTCGGCATAGACGTTGTTTGGCTGGACGACCGCATGAGGGTCGTGGACATTGCGAGGAACCTCAAACCTTCGCGCTCTATCTTCGACGCACACGCACCCAGACGCGAGGCAAAGTATGTGCTCGAGATGAAGGCAGGCGCCGCCGCAAGGATAGGGGTCAAAACAGGCGGCACAATGAAGCTCGGGCTAAAGGAATGAGAGTAGCCGCTGGCGAGAGTCGAACTCGCGGCCTTCTGCTTACCATGCAGACGCTCTACCACTGAGCTACAGCGGCGCGGTAATCAACTGGTTAAGAAACCTTATATACAGCATCCCCTTCGAGCACCTTCCAGTCTACCTTCATGCCTACGTCGTCCCCCGGCTTGCATGCGCTGGCCTCATTATGGTTTACCTGCACGCTAGTCACTTTCTGCGAGAGCTTGGTGCTTGCCCTTCCTATTTCTATGCTGTCCCCTGACTTCGGTTCGCCCCTGAGCTGCACCACGGCAACGTCCATCTTGCCGTAGTAGTGCGCCACCAGTCCTATCCTGCTCCTCCCGGCCATGTGGCGGATGGGGCGCCAAAACGTAACTGCTTTTGCATGAAAACAGGGCATAGCGCTGCAACCGAACCCGAATCAATAACACGGTTATAAAAACTTTGGCAACTTATGCCTTGCGGTGTAGAACGCATGAAGCTTACAGGAGCTATTGGCGCGCTGATACTGGCTCTTGCACTGGTGGGCACAGTCTCTGCAGCAGGTTACGGCACTTCCAGCATCTCACTATCATCAAATTCCGCCAATGTAATAGCAGGCAACGCAATAACAGTCAACTACACGGTCAATCTTGCGAGCGGCAGCACATGGGGCACAACACTGAACGTACAAGCGAGCAGCGCTTTGGCTTCCCGGGGCATAAAAGTGGACCTTAGCAACACCTACGGAGAGCCGCCATACTCGGGCACTATGAACGTAAGCACGAATGCATCTACGGCCCCGAGCACCTATGCCATAATTCTGCAGGCGACAGGCGACGATCCGTCTGTCAACAATGCCAGCTTCGTACTGACAGTGCTCTCCACGGCGGCGCCCATAGTGACGACAGTGAAGCCCAACAGCTCAACGATAAACTCTACGTCAAACGCCACAACGCCCGCGACTGCGGCCCCCACTATCGCAGCACCCACAACAGCAACACCCACCACGGTAGCAGCGCTCGCCTATCCAACACATGCAGACGCAGCAACATACGCGTTGTACGCCATAATAATAATAGCGATAATAGCAGCGCTGGCAGGCCTGTTTGCCTGGAAATCGGCTAAGGCAAGACTCGCCATAATCGGCGCCGTACTGATAGTGATAGGCATAGCCGTGTGGCTCTACGGCGACTATAGCGGGGGCGTGATGCAGTACATAGCAGCGGGCCTCACAGCAGTAATAATAGGCACGCTTGTCTGGCTGTACGGCGACATAAAGAGCGGTGCCTATAGGAGGGGCGCAGGAAACACTACTACTCTGAGCGTTGCCCTAATCATAGCAGGCATAATCGTATGGCTCTATGGCGACTACTACAGCGGCGGATTCGGAGCTGTGTGGGCAGGCGTCGCACTCATCGCGATAGGCGTGCTTGTGTGGCTCTACGGTAACGTCAGGGCAGGCCACTTCGGCAAATGACAGCGGATGCGTCCGGCGCCTTTCGTTTGACGATGAAAAAGGCCCTATTTGGGAGACTTACGAGGGAAATTTTCTCTAAATGGATTGGTAAGTTCATGTAGAGGACTTTAAATCATGTAGAGACGCAGATATGTCTAGCATTTATTTAAGCTTTGAATTCGCTATGCTGAACATGGATATAGAGTTCACCACACACGCCTTGGAGCGCATGCGCAAGTACGGCGTGGATAAGGCAATGGTCGAAAAGACGCTCAGAGCCCCGGACTCAGTTACCAAAGGCCATACCGAGCGCAGAATATATCAGAAGAGGCTCAACGGCCATGCTCTCCGAGTGATAGTAGAAGAGCATAAAAGCTTTCTAATCGTAATTACTACGTATAAGGCAAGGAGTGTTCGATATGATATACAAATATGATCCGAAGACCGACATACTAGTTCTAATCTTAGGTAAGGGCAGGCTCGACTTCGGCGAGCAGAAAGAGAATATCATAACACACTACGACAAGAAGGGTAAACCGCTCGAAATAGAGATACTTGAGGCCAGTAAGACAGCCATGAAGATGATGGGCACCATCATGAGCGGCAAGAAGCGCGTAGCTGTTGCAACCATTTAGGATTGAATGGAAAACAGGAATAAGAGACACAGGATTACAATAACAATAAGCGATAGCGAGCTGGATGCGCTTGAGGATTCTCTAATCGTTTGGAATCTCTGTAAATCGGATTTGCAGGGGGAGAGATTTGAACTCTCGAAGGCACTAGGCCACGGGATCTTAAGTCCCGCGCATTTTCCGTGGCTCAAGCCATTCCAGACTCTGCCACCCCTGCATCAGGAAAGCATCACTAGGCATAGGAAGGCGGGCCGAACTCCTGTGCGCTCTTCGCATAGTGGTCGTGCGACTCCTTTGCCTTCTTGAGCATGTCTCTGACCTTGGTGTCAACCTCCTTGGCCTCCTCCTCGAGCTCCTTGGTGTCTATCTCTATGCCCGTTAGCGCCCCAAGGCCCTTTATCGCCACCTCAGCATAGTGCGGATCCATCACCTCCGGGTTCACCTCGACTAACAGGTCCACGGCCTGTATGCCAAGCTCCACTGCGCTCGACATGAGCATTGCGCTCACGCCAGCTATAACACCCTCATTGACCGGCTTGAGCCCCTGCTTGCCGCCCTTGCCCACGACGCCCGGCTGCGAAGATATTACATAGGCGGCGCTCGACGGGTTCTGCGATGGCATGCCGCCTATCGATATTATCCTGCTTATCCCGTTCTTCCTAACGAACGAGATGAGTTCGTCAGAGAGCTGGTAGATCGCGTCTACAGGTATCATGAACTCGGAGAACACCACGACCAGCTTGCTCTTCGGGTCGGCATAGAGCCTGGCCGTGTGCATCGGCACGCCGCCATGCACCGCAGCTATCGGCGGAAACCTGTCGCTGTAGATGTAGCCCACCATCTCCATGCCAAGTTTCTCTATTATGTAGCTCGCGGCCATCGGCCCCACGAGGCCCGTGCCAGGGAAGCCCTCTATCAGCGTGTATCCCTTCAGGCCCTTTTCGGAGCTTATTTTAATTTCCATCATTAATGGGATTGGTCGATAAGGTATAAAAACCAGCACAGGTGCGCGTGCTTGTATTTTGCTCTCGGTGCACCGACGATAAGCTTAAAAAAGAGAGAGTGACATGTTATCCTCGGTGAACCAATGGCTGAAAGAATGACAGACGAGAAGATCAAGAGAGAAGACGGCTACCTTTACTACCTTGGTAAGGATGGCTACGTCTGGAGGACTCCCATGAAGAGCAACTCGCGGGGGAGGAAGGCAAAGATGGGCAGCGAGAAGGTAAAGAGAGAGGACGGATACCTCTACTACATAGACAAGGCTGGCTATGTGGCAAGGGCAAAGATGAACAGGAGGGGCAGGAGATAAAACCTGCCATCGGTTTCTTGAATAGGCTGCCCACGCTCTGTGGGCAGCCAGATAGTGTTTGCACGACAAGGTATGCGGTTCCGCCGGAAGCGGTCTGTTCGACGAGCCGAATAAGGGCTGCAAGGCGCATCTGGGCAGGTTCGTGTTTTTGCAAAAAGAAGAAGATAGGCGTAGCCGTGCCCTGTGGCGGTCACACGAGCCTGGATTTTCCTGAAAAGCCGGAAGCTGGCGCCGCGGCAGAATACCCCAAGCCGCTGGTTCCAGACTCCATAAGGCGTGGGCTTGAGGAGCAGCCCACGAACAGCACAGAGAATGCAAGGAACGTGAAGAGCTACATAGACCTGTCGTAAAAGAAACGGGCACGGCGGGATTTGAACCCGCGGCCAACAGCTCCGCAAGCTGTCATGCTATCCAAGCTACACCACGTGCCCTGCGCTCCTTTTATACCTTTTCCTCTTAAATAAGGTTGCATTCCTCAGTGAACAGCATGGCTCAATTAGCAGGCAAAGTATGCAGCTCGTGCGGCAGGCTCACATCCGCTTACACTGAATTCAAGTGCCCGAACTGCGGCAAGAGCACAATAGTAAGGTGCAACGACTGCAGGAAGACGTACAACAAATACAAGTGCAAGGAGTGCGGCTTCGAGGGACCTTGATGGGAGAAGTGGCTGTGCTTTTCAGGGTCTACGCCGAGGAAGGCAAGGAGGATGAAGTGCGCGCCGAGATAATGAAGGAGCTGAACCCCAAGGGCTCGCAGCTCGAGGAAATCGCCTTCGGCATAAAGGCGATAAAGGTGCTATTCGTGCATCCCGACACGGAAGGCAGCTCGGACATAGAGGATAAGCTCAAGGGCATGCCGGGCGTGAAGGAAGTGGAAATACTCGAAGAGAGCCTCACCTGAAAGCAAGACAGCTGAACAACGCTTATATACTTTCAAACAGCATAGCGTCAGCCATGACTGTGGGGGAATGCTAGAAGCGATAGAGCTCAGGAACTGGAAGACGCACAAGAGCACTAAGCTCAGGTTCGCCAAGGGCACGAACATACTAGTGGGCCAGATGGGCGCGGGCAAGAGCAGCATAATGGATGCGATCTCCTTCGCGCTCTTCGGCACGTATCCTGCGCTGCAGCACAGGCGCGTCGGAGTCGAGGAGATAATAACCAACAGGCCGGAGCAGGCACAGGAAGCCAGCGTAAGCCTGGAGTTCGGCAACGAGGGAGCGTCATACATGGTGAAGAGGGAGCTTTCGCTCAACGGCACAACGAAAGCCACGCTCAGCAAGGACGGCGCGTACCTCCAGAGCCAGGCGCAGCGGGTCAACGAGGAGATTGAGCGCATACTCAGGATAGACTACGACCTCTTCTCCAGGGCCGTGTACTCGGAGCAGAACAGGCTCACTTATTTCCTGGAGCTGAGGCCGGGCGAGAGGAAGAACCAGATAGACAGGCTGCTGGGCCTCGACAGGTTCGCTGCGGCGCAGGAGAACGCCACGACGCTGATAAACAGGATAAAGGACATGGCGGGCGAGGAGGCGAAGACGGCTGCGAGCTTCGACATAGAGAGGCTGAAGGAACAGGGCAACGCAGCAAGGCAGGAGCTGGAGAAGCTCGACTCCGACAAGAAGAAGCTGGAAGAGGAAGGGAAGAATAACAGAAGCGACCTCAATGCTGTGGAAAAGAAGCTGAAGGAGGCGAAGGCGCAGTACAGCGCCAAGATCTCCCTGAAACAGAGCGTGGCCGAACTGAGAAGCAGGCTCGATATGCTCGACAAGGAGATAAGCGGCGCCGAGAAGCAGGGTGCCGGCGGAAAGGAAGCGGCGCTCAGGAGGCTGGAAGAAGCGAAGGCGCGCTTCGAGGAGCTCAGGAAGGGGGAGCAGAAGGCTTACGAGCTGGAGAAGGAAACTCTTGGAGCCGTGGCTAAACTGGAAGCGGAGCAGAAACTGACTGGCAGCAATTTAGACGAGCTGGTTAAGGCGAGAAAGGAACTCGGCGGCAGGACAGCCAGGGACGCCGAGGCTGCGTTGGCAGGCAAGAAGGAGGAAGCGGGCGCGGCAAGGAAGGAACTCGAGGCGAGCAAGGCGGAGAGGGACGAAAGCAGGAAGTGGCTCGCGGAGCTTGAGAAGCACCTGGCCAGGTGCCCGATCTGCGAGCGGGAGCTCGACGAGGAGCTGAGGAAGAGGATAGTGGCTGACAAGCGGGAGCACATAGGCAGGCTCGAAGTGACGATAGGCGAGCACGAGCGGCGCTCCGACGGCGCCGAGAAAGAGATAGAGGCGCTGGCTAAGGAGGCGCAGCAGCTGAAGCTCGCAGAGGCCAAGATAGCAGGCTACGGCGACATAGAGAAGCACATGGCAGAGTTGAGCGCCAGGCTGGCCGAAGCGAAGGGCGCTAACGATAAGGCAAGGAAGGAAAAGGATGCTGCGGGCGAAGCGGCGATGAAGGCCAGGGAGAGCGTAGCCGAGCTGGAAGCGTCCAAGGAAAGGGCGGAAAGGCTGGAGAGGCATAGGGAAGAGAGGAAGAAACTTGGCACGGAAGCGGATGCGAAGGAGGCCGAGCTGCTGGCCATGAAGGTCAGCGAGGGAGACGTAGAGAAGCTGCAGGAGAGCGTGACCGGGATGAGCGGCAGGGCGAAGGAGATATCGGCAAGGCTGGAATCGCTGGAGGCGCTGGAGAACGAGAAGACGAAGCAGGCGGAGGACAAGGAGAGGCAGGTAAAGCAGGTAGAGGCGCTGCAGGGCAGCATCTCGAAGAAGAAGAGCATGCTGTCCAGCATAGCAATGTTCAAGGATGCGCTCGAGGAGACGCAGGTTGCGCTCAGGACAAGACTCATAGGCTCGATAAACGGCATAATGCACGAGATATGGCCCGAGCTCTATCCCTACGGCGACTACAAGAGCATAGTGCTCGAGCCCACGAGCGACGACTACGTGCTCAAGGTAAGGACATCCAGGGGCGGCGAGAATAGTTGGGAGGAGGTGGAGGCGATAGGAAGCGGCGGCGAGAAGAGCATCGCTTGCTTGGCGATGCGCGTCGCTTTCGCGCTCGTGCT
>DAHVUT010000017.1 GCA_027328425.1 Microcaldota archaeon
CATAAGTGCTTGAGAGCTGTGGGGCTTCGCCGACAAGCGTATTGCTGAATAGATTGGTGGTGTTTGATGCAAAGCCCATGTAGATTATATTCGTGCCTAAGGCGGGGACGAAGCCAGCAGGCGCAAGCTTCGCCCATGCGATTACATTGCTTGACGAAGCCAAGTCACTTGAGCCGTAGTTGTTCGTTATCCCTGCGCCGCTTTCATACCAGCTTGGCATTACCGTGCCATTGGCGTAAAAGAATTCAGTGTTGTTGAGGTGGGGGGCGCAGAGCGCAGGTATGCAGATTGAAAGAGCATTAAAGGTAAGCATCTGCTGGAAGCTTGCGGGCGTGGCTGTGGTCTGGGAATTGGTGAGGGTGATGGGGATATAACTGCTGATACTGGTCGGCAGGGTTGGGGAAGCGGCACTGGCTATGGATGGAAGGAGCAGCAAGGCTAACGAGACTGCGAAGAGCAGCAAGAACCTAAATGAATGGAACCTCATCCCTGAACCACCTGCATCCCCCCGCCTCCGCCTCCTGTGCTGATGTGCTTGCGGGTCACCACGAAAATCATGTAGCCGATTGTGAACAGACCCGTCAGCACGGGCAAGTTGTCCATGAGGTAGAGGCTGCGCGAGAAATACTGCTTGGTTATCGGAAGCAGTGCAGCCTGGGTCAGATAGGAGTGCGCGACATCACTTATGCCGAAGGAGACAATCACCGCGACAACGAGGAAGACAAGCCCCAGAACAAGGGTGGAGGTGGTGTCCGCGCCTTCATAGCTTGCGCTGATGAATGCTGCGAGTATGAGTATGGCATAGATGAAGACCATGAGTATGTCGAGGCTGTTGTAGAAGAAGCCGTTTCCGAAGCCGTTTATCACCGCCTTCTGCGTGGCGTTGAGATTAGCATTGGCTACATTGAGCTTCGGGCCGAGCTGCGACCAAATTACGACGAAAAGTACCATCACCACTATGAGCACGAAGAGGGAGATGCCGATTATGAGAGGGTCCCAGATAGCCTGCGCCTTCATCATGCATACGCCTCGCTAAGCCCCACTGCCTGCTGCCTCTTCCTTGCCTTCCCAGGCACATATTCGGTGCCTTGAAGGACGTATGGACTTGCGCTTGCGTATGCGCTCGGTACCGTGAAGAGCGCCTGGGGTGCGGCTCTCTGCGCGTAGTAAGGAGCGTTGGCTAAATTCGCCTGGGAATTGAGCAATGCCGCCAAGACCTCCCTTGGCAGCCTTCCGCCGTAGGCATCATAGAGCTCCTGTAGATAGAGACCAGTCTGGTAGTTGCGCTGGATGTCAGCCTGCGTGTTCTTGAGCGATTGGAGCATGAGTGCGCGCTGCATCTTTGCGGCGTACTGCGGCGATGCATAGTATGGCTTCCCTGCCGTGCCGGTGGGCCGTAGACCCGCCTGCGCCAGTGCGGAGTTGACATTAGCATGGTTCATTGCACTCTGCAGCGCCAGTTCGTTCGGTGTCTCCAAACCGGAAGTGGCTATGTCGAGCGTTGGAGACGGCGTTCCAGTGGCTGCTGGGGAAGCGGGCTGAGGCGCTCGAGAAAGAATGCCGAGCAGCCGGGAGCCTGGGCCTGTAGCCACGTCTCCCTGGAAGAGCTCTGGGAAGAGGAAGCCGCCTATGCTTGGCAGATACCTGGTGGAGCCGGTGGAGCTGGGAGGAACTGCAGTCTGCGTTGACCGACTGAAGAAATTGTTGGCGGGCATGAGAATCGGTGGGATTATTTTGGATTTGGTGGTACCAGACAGATAATAAGATGACGAGTAGGGGTAGGGAGACGGATAGGGGTAGGGAGATGGATAGCTGTATTGGCTTGGGCTACTTTGCGAATAGGAGACGGATGGGATGCTGGATGGGGATGAGGTGCTGGATGGGATGCTGGATGGGGATGAGGTGCTGGATGGATATGATGAAATATATGGGTAAGACGCTATGCCTGGACTGCTTGAAATGGGGGATGACAACAAAGAAAGCAGGGATGAGATGAAGGGGTTTGAGAAAGCGGCTGTGCCTGGACTGATTGCTCTTCCGTAATAGCCATTTGCCTCATTATACTCTGCAAGATTGAGTGGCGTGCCTTCACCTGTAGTTGGGATGATGCTTGCCGCTGTCGTTGGCACGTAAGTCATTCTTCCGAATATATCTCTCAATATAGGAATCCTTCCAAACAGGCCTTCTGCAGGCTGAGCAACCACCACACCTCCAAGATTGCCTTTGCCCTGCAATGTCGAACCTGGGAGTTCTTGACCAAATCTATTATAGGCCGCGGTTGTTTCGAGCTGCCTTTCATTGGATCTGTCGAGATAGTTCTCAACTCCGATTCCAGTCTTCGCTTCCGATCCCAGAACCCTGTTGAGATAGGCTGGGGTCGATTCTCCTGGCAACGGCGCAAACTCTGGCGAGACTTGCACATTGTTCATGTAAATAAGACGTGGGGTTATCCTGCTTACCTGTGTCGCTTCACTCTCGTATGGATTACCTATTCCTATGTAGCCACCATAAGCAGTAGGCACATATTTGTGCCCAGCCGTTATATAGTCCATGACTTGCTGATACACTTTCGGATTTGCCGCTTCCAAAGCATCGAGTTCAGCTTGCATGCCAGCAACTGCCTTTCCTGGTGCGGAGTAGAAGGGATAAATCTGCTGTTCTGATCTGAACCCCGCTGCCTGTGAGGGATAGCCTTTCAGTTTGATTTGCCCTCCTGTTTCCAATGACTGGAATTCCTGACCCGTCTTTGATGCAGAGATTGCAGGCACTTCCTCATTAACATATTGTTTCTCAAATTCTTGCACCGATGCTGGGTTCTCAGTCACATCTTCTACAATCCTTATTGGAGTGCCATCCTTCGCAATATAGTAATCTACTCCGACTGGTTGTCCTGCCTTGCCTGTCGTTATGTCAGGCAGCCTTACTGCGAAGTCGGCGTTGCCTGTGAGCACTCTCAGGCTGTTGTAGATATTGTTCGCTCCTGTGTATGCCAATGGGAAGAGGGCACCGAGCAGGCCAGAGTATACGTCCTGCTGTGGAGTTGCTGGGCCTTGGCCCGTAGCCAACGAGAGGATATTCGCTAATCCTATGTTTCCCAAACCTCCAGTAAGCGAGGCTTCAAGAGGTCTTCTTGCGAGATACCCGAAGGCGCTACTGACTCCTGGTATCTGCGTAAGATACGGGGATGCGGCTTCGAAAGCTGGCCCGAGCGCAAGTCCGCTTGCTGCCCCTTGTCCAAACGCTTGGCCTATAGTCTGCGGAGTAATCGGTTGCCCGAATATCGCATTCGTCCCTGCACTGGCTGCAGCATTCATTCCCCCAAACAGTCCTGCACCTGTCAGCGCGGCGCTTGGAGAGGAAAGCGGAGCGAGCACATCGGCCAAGCTCAATGCCGCAGCAGGTATCTGCTGCCAAGGATTGGTGCTTGTCACTCCCGTATAAAGGTTTTCTGCCAGAGCTGCAGGAATCGCTGAAATCAGTTGCGCCGTCCAGCCAGGATTCTGCTGTTGATAAGCGGTCAGCTTTGCAACATAGTCGCTAAGCGCCTTCTGCGCCTGTGTCGCATACTCGGGGGTTATGGCCCGGTAGCCGACAGGATTGTTGGAATACGATAGAGGATACGATGCCGTGGCGCGGGCATACGCGGCCCTTCCCTGCGGCGTGCTGTTTATGAGAGCGTATAGGATGGGGTCGCTCTGAATAATGGCTGCAAACATTGGCCCGCCAGCAACGTTACTGATTGCGTAGACTGTTTTCAATGCAGCATCAGTCAAATCAACGAAGCCATGAGGAATCGTTGAGGTGCCGAGATTGGAGAATTGCTGGCCCGCGCCGTAGAAGATTGCAGGAATGATTCCATATTGCTGCCCTACCTTTTTCTGTTGCTGCACTTGCTCTGGCATTTGCGCAAATGGAGATATTTGGTTTATGTTTCTTCCTACCGACAATAAAAAGTTATTAATATCAGAAGGTAGAGAAGTCAATGCAAGAGGTGCATTATTTGAAGATGCAGATAGTTGAAATGGCTGCTGGGATCTTGTTATTTGTCTTGATGTCGTCGTATTTTGCATTGTCGCAGGCTGTGCTTGCTGTTGTAATAATGCTAATAAGCTTAGTCCTGTTTGGCTTTGGCCTTGGTTCTGCGGTGACGGAGCGCCGCCTATCTGGTAGTAAATCTGCCCGTTAGAGATTGTGAGCGTGTATCCTCCTGTTGAATAGGTAGTGGAGACATCGTTAGGTCCGAGAGAGAAAGCCACGGGTATCGGGTTCCCATTCGCTTGCCCTTCAAAGATTATCGGCACAGTGGGGTTTCCGCCGCTCAGAAAACCGGTCACTCCGGTCTGCGCCAGAAGAGTGTTCACTCCTACAATGTCGCTGAGCTGCGTCTTGACGGTCTGATAGCTGCCTGGCGCCAGGGCCAGTGTCATCTTGCCCTGCTGCAAGACGTCAAGCGGCTGCAGCGCATTAGCATTGAGGCTGAAAACGGGCGCCTGATAGCCTTTCATCTGTTCGCCTGCTGGCGCAGCAGGCGCAGCCTGCGCGGTGTTGATCACCCCAAGCGCGTTGGTTGCCTGGCCGCCGCTAATGAGGGGCTGACCGATGAGGCTACTGTAGATGACATCCTGAGCGAGCCTGTTTGCCTGCTGTGGGTTGGCACTCGGCAGATTGCTCAGGCTTGCGGGGATGACGCCGCTTATCGGCGTACCCCCGTAGTCAGCGGTGAAGGCGTAGGGATTGCCGTTGGCGCCGAACTGCAGGTTTGTGACCTTGCCGGCTATGCTCGCTGGGCTTGGCTGGTTCGCCTCCAATGGCGCTGGAGCTGATGCCGCTGTCGATTGCAGGCTGCCTGCCGAGCCCGCAGTTGCCTGCGGACCTCCGAGTATCTCGCCTGTAGCAGGGTTGAACTGCTGGCCTGGGCTTATCGTTATCGAGTATTTGGACGTCGGCTTGGGCGCTTCGCTGCCGAGAATGGCGGCAGAGATGGAACTTGGACCAGCTATGGCGCCGAAGGCAGGGGTGAAAGAGGTGATGCTGGGCGCGCTCGTGCCGGTGCCTGCATAGTTCATACCTTGAGCTTTCAGCCACGCTGTAGGTGCTGGCGCGCCTGACTGCTGCTGCACTGGTGAAGATGAAGGCACGGCGCTGCCGCCGAATAGGCTTGTCGTGCTCCCGATTGAAGTCGGTTGTGCGCTCACCATTATATCAACGTCCTATCTTGATATATGTAAGATAAACTATTAAATCCTATGCTGGACTGCTTTTTCCCTGCTTCCTTGATTCTTTTCCTGCAAGAGCGGCAAATCGGATTTCCGCCCTCCCATATCACGCGCATGTTGTACTGATCCTTGCCGAACTTCTTCCTGCAGATACTGCATTTTATCAGGATGTTCATTCAATCCTCCTCCAGAGACTGCTCGAAGAGCAGTTTGCCCCTGTTGACCCAGTAGAGGAACGTGAGGAATCCGAAGAGCGTAGTCATGCCAAGCGCGAAGGGCGCGTAGATGTAGAAGGCCGATGCTGGGAATGGGCTTGGGCTGCTAAGGGTGACATTGTGTTTCGCATAGACCTGGATGTTCATTACGTTCGCGCTGTCCTGCACAATGGAGTTGTAGGTTGTGACATTGTAGGCCGCATAGGAAGTGGTAGTGCTGTATGGAACGGCAAATGCAAGCACCGAGAAGAACCAGGTAATCATGGTGATGGCAAGGACGAATACCGGCCTCGTGGACTTGTCTCTGAGGTCCTGTTCGATTGTTATGAATGCGAATATCGAGAAGACCAGTGCTGCGGCGAAGAGCGCGATGAAGAGTTCAATCATAGCATCATCAGGTGTGCCCAACCTTCACGCCGGGCATCCAAACCGCTTTCTGCAACTCATGCACCGAGGAAGCCCGTACCTCCTCTGTTCCTCAGAGCCAGGATTATGGCGAGTATCACCACCGCCATAACTACGACGAAGACCGCAAGGCCGACGTTACTCCCGAACGTGTTGGCGACCCCGCCTCCGTTGGCTGTGAAGTTGGCGACTATGCCTGGCGAAGCATAAGTTGATGTTCCCTGCGCAGTTGCAGAGATGGTGTTGGTAACAAAAGAGGACGGGGCAGAACCATGTAAAACGCCGCTGAAACTCTGCGTAATCTTCGCAGTGAAAGAGGGATATGCCCCGCTTGTTATGCCACCCAAATCAATGGATGAGATGTTGTAGAAATTGCCAGTTGTGGAAGTCAGCGTTTGCAGCGCCGTATCGCTTGTAACCGAGAAGGTCTGTGTCTCTGTGTTGCCTGGAACTGCATAAGCAGTATTGCTGGCATATGAACTTATTGAATTGCCTGTCAATGCAATCGTCAAAGGAGTCGACGAAGATATCCATGCGTATGAACCTGTAAAGTCCACGGTGAGTGTATTTGCTGCCGAATCATTTACGGCATTCGCCGATGCACTGGTTAGTGAATTGCTGATTGAAGGGTTGTTGAACGCATGATTGATTTGGATCTTGGTCTGCGCGTAGCCTTGGTACATCAGAGACAGGACTATCACTAGGACAAAGACACTGATGCCGACCGCTATCAGCGCGTCGACACTCTTCTCTATCCCAGCTTCTTTCATGCCACTTCCTTTTTCTCCATTCTTCAGATTCAACATAAAGGCGTGCCACTTGCGTGGCATCCAAGCCTCTAATGCGCCTTTCAGCCTAGGAAGCCTCCGTCTCCTCTGTTCCTCAGAGCCAGAATTATGGCGAGTATCACCACCGCCATAACTACGACGAAGACCGCAAGGCCGACGTTACTCCCGAACGTGTTGGCGACCCCTCCAGCGTTTGTGGTAAAGTTGGCCTGTATGCCTGCCGGAACGTTGGCGTTTACGAACTGCTGCTTGGTCTGCGCGTAGCCCTGGTACATCAGAGACAGGACTATCACTAGGACAAAGGCACCGATGCCGACCGCTATCAGCGCGTCGACACTCTTCTCTATCCCAGCACTTGATGCCATTCTTATCTGTTAGATATGCGTGCTCTCCTGCTTAAATATCCGCATCCGTCTTCTGCCGAAGTGTTGACATTAACTTAGCGATGCTTAGTGCTTAGTGCTTTTCTATATAGGCGAGCATGTCCATGAAGAAGTCGTGCCAGCTCATCACCCTGCCGACGATATGCTCGCGTTTGAGCTTCGCCTGCAACAGCCGTCCGTACTCCGCCTTCCCATACCTGATGTTGAGATTCGTCATCGTCAAGCCTTTGCATATGCTTCTTTCCGTATGAACTCTGCAGCTTCCTTGTGCCTGAAGAACGCCTTAATATCGTCTGTCGAATATCCGCACCTGCACGAGAACCTGCCCCCAGGCGATATCATCTTCAGGAAGTCTCGGTGCCCCAACAATTCTATCAGATACCGGTGCACAAAACAGAGATGAAGTTCGTGCGGTTCGTTGCCCAATATGATGGTGAAATGCCCATACCTGCCGTTCAGCGCAGGCAGGAAACAGACGTCGCAGAATTTTATTTTCATATTAGCATGCCCTCGAATTAAAAAATATCTGTGCAATAACCTCAGGTAGCTTTAGGCAGTGGCCGTAAGGCTGCGGATTTGCAGTCATATAGACAGCGACGAACACCAGTATGCTGAGCACCGCGAGAAGAAGAAGACTTATGGGAATCATCGTATTCCAGATAAAATCGGAGTATCTATTCATGTTGGCACCTCCATAGGCTTGGCTCCCACGATACAGGCATGGCAAACCCAGCACCTCAGCTGCGGGCTCGCTGCATAGTAGACATGCCCGCGCCCGCAGGTTATTGTCTTCCAGCTATCTGCACGCATATGCGTGCGCGCCTCCAGCACCTTCTGAGTTTTGCCGTTCATGGTTTCGCCTCCATCCCTTTCGGGAAGAGCCAGATGCCGAACTTCTCAATGAAGCGCCGCTCGCCGAGGAAGTCGTAGAGCTGCTTGTGCCAAGTGCATAGTGCACACTCCCTGCCCAGGCTGTCGCGCAGGATGCCGTCTGCGTGCCTGCTGCCGCAGAGATGGCGGAGGGCGCATACGCGGAGGGCAGTGCTTGCGGTCATGACCTGCGCACCCCTTCGGCCCATCTCTTGAATCTGTAGTAAGCGTGAACTGGCATGGCGGCGAGCGTGATGGTTATGAACGCAAGCACGGCAAAGACGGGCACCGCTATCCCGATGAGTACATCGGCGAGGCGGGAGCGGGTCATCACAACGCCCCCAGCCTGCGCTGCCCCCTGTCCTGCGATGCCTTCCGCGCCATCCTGCGCTCGCGCCGCAGCTCCCTTATCAGCTTCGCCGCCTGCTTCACGAGCTTCGCGTGCGATTCCATGTTCTCTGCATAGTACTTCACCAAACCTATCGTCTGCGAAAGATTGCCCTTCATCTCCTGCCAGCCGTCGTGCTCTGCCATGTCTTTGGCGAAGTCGGAGATGCGCTGGAGGTAGACCGGGCCGTTGCTCTCCATCCCGCCTATCCCATAGCTCCAGTCGATCCATATCCTGTAGCCTTCGGCATCCTCGTAGAGCGGCACGACGCCCTTCTTCTCAATCTCTTTCAGCCTTTCGGTCATCTGGATGGCGTTCAGCTCTATCTCGGTGAGCCTGGGCGGCGTATAGCCTTCCTTCGCGAGCAATAGCCCGTAGGAACGCGCAATCATCATGCAGGCATTCTGGGCCATGGAGAGCGCCTGCGCCTCCAGGAGCGCAACTGGAAGCCCGTAATCGCTAAGCAGCTCGAGGCCCTCAATCTCCAGCACCCTGCTCCTGGCGCCCTGCGTGATGCGGAAGCCAGCGCCGAGCCACTGAGTGACATTCCTGAGCTGGTCGTTCCTCCTGAGCGCCCTCAGCCTATCCTCGCTTACCGCATTGAGGATTGCTATGCTGTAATAGAAGCGGTGGAGGCGCAGCTTGAGGCCAGCTTGAGCCTGCAAATGAGCTTGCTGGAGCAACGGGCTTGGGGGTATATGGGATGTCGTCAGCTGCTTTACGCTGCTTTCTGCTTTACATTGTGCTTTACATTGTGCTTTACATGCTTTACGCTTGGCGGAGCGCGCCGCCCTGCCTTTGCGGTAGTAGTAACCAAGCTGCCTGCTCATCCTGCGCGGCTCTCCTGCATCCTCCTGCTCTATGTCTATGCTCTCCTCATCCTAATCCTCCTGATCCGGTCGCAAACGCAAGACTCATATTTTTCATGGCAGCCAAGTCCCTCTCCGCGGCCTCGCACACAGCAAGGCTCAGCTGGTAGGGCACTATGGCGCGCAAGGCAGCAGAGCACATTGTGCTGGCTATGGGGCTTTGCTTCTTGGCGATGCCCATGATGCCGCCTCGCTTGCCCCAGGCTTCCAGCTGATACGATGCTGGCAGATGGTGGCAAGAGTTATCTATGCCTTGCGTGCCTGACTTAGAGCCACGAGGCGCCGCCTCGTGGCTGCATAATATTTGCCTTTTTTCAATATGTCGTTCTTGCGGTGAACCTATTCTTATATGAGAAGTTCTCTTAGGCGAGCACATCTTTCCCTTGAATGTCTTGATTACATCCTCGGCGGTCGGAACCGCATCAGTCTTTGTTATGCAATAGGTTCCTTCTTTCACGTTCCCCCACGTTGCACCTGTGCCATATGTGTAGTCGATTATCTGTGCTTGAGGCTCCAAGTAGAACTCGCAGAGCTGCTTCCAAATGTCCACTTGGTCTTGCAATTGTATTGTGAACATTTCATCATTCCTCATTCAGCAGAGTCTTCAGCTCTGCCTCCCAGTCCTTCGAGCAAACCTCATTCGTAAGGCTGTAATAGCCAGTCGGTACTTCCCTGTTCATAGTGTCTTTGAGCCTGATCCTTTGGCGCAGAGAGAGCCTATAGGCCTTGTTCTGAATGCGGAGCACGCGCCACTGACCTATCGCTATTATGTCGGCTGAGCCCTTGCTGGCTGCACTCCTTGTGCAGACAAAGCCCCTCTCTTCGAGGAAGGCAATCATGGCTCGGTCTTGGCGGGCCCCTTTTTCTGAGGTGTTTATGCGCTTGGGCAACATGCTAATATCGCCTTTATCTTGGCAAGCTTCTCAAGAGACGAACTTGACCCCCCTGCTTAAGCTGGGGAGAAAGTTCGCTTCCCATTCCTTCATAGTCCACGACCGTGTTCGGATTCCGTTGTCGTGGTCGAAATCCAATAATCTAATGTAGCATTCAGGGCACACTTTGAAAAACATAAACAACTTGTCCTGAATCACATGCGACGCTTTCTTGCTGCAACCTGACACTTCACACTTATCACTGTTCAACCACTTTTCCCAATTCGGTTCTATTACCATTGATTTCACCTTCAAATTCAATCATACCTCTGCCCTCTTGCCATGTATTCCTTCAGCGCGCCAATATGCGAGCAGGCGGTCTGCTCCTTGCGGTAATGCTGGCAGTCGCATGAGAACTCGCCGCCCTCCAGCTTCTCAAGATGATAGGTGCGCTTGTTGTAGCCCTTCACAGGCTTGCATATCCATTCGCCGCCCACGTATTCGATGCACCTGTTCTCCAGCAGCTTGAGCACCTTCTCCTGCTGCGAATGGATGAGCGATGCCGCTGTCTGCGAAAAGAACTGGGGCCCTGACCAAGTCTGGTCATCCCTGACAAGATGGACTTCCTGATTATGCCTTGACCAAAGGTCTTCCCTCACCCAAACTGACCTGCCCTGCTGCTGCGAGCATACCTGGCATTTGAAGTCGGCGAACCTGCGGGTGATTTCGCGCGAGCGCATCTCCAACGTGGCCCGCTCCGCCACAGACATCCTTACGAAATCACCTGCCATTCTGCACCCTCTCGATATTCTGCTCAATCCTCAATGCGGTAAGCGAGGATATGCTGCCCCAGCTTGGCGCCGAAAAGCCTTGCGACAAGCTCGTTGTTGGGATCGATCTGCGTCTCGTCCATGCCGAAAAACGCGGCTATCTGCTTCCTGCTCTGCGTCAGCATCTCCGCTATCTGCGAATCGGTCAGCGGCTGGGGCGCGGGCGGCATAGCAGATAGGGATGGCTCGCCCGCGCCTTTCGCCTGCACATCTTGTTTGCGACCAGATGCGATAGGATTAGCGTAATCCGTATTTGATTTGCCAGGCCACTTGCAATCGGCGGCCGCGAGCTCCTTATTCTCATACAGGCTCCTCGTGCCTGCCTTGTGCTGCCTCTTGCAGATGCCGCAGGTGTAATCAAACTTCGCCAGGAAGATAGTCTTCGCCATTCTAATCACCTGAACACCTGCGGCTGCCTGCCAGCCTCATCATCCTTGAAGGCATAGACATAGAGCTTGCCTGCGTCGCCGTCTATGTAGCCGTCCGCCACTATCTCCTGCGCCTTTGCGAGCGTTATCGCGTTCAGCATGTAGACTGCTATGGGGTTCATGGTTTCACCAAATATGAAGGCAGCCCGCCAAGTGAGATGAAGCTGGCTGCCTCTGGCCCTTCTCTAATCCAGCATGCGGATGAGTTTCGGGGAGTCCGGGATTCGGACCCGGGTCGCCACCGCCCGAGGGTGGTAGCCTACCAAGCTAGCAGAACTCCCCTTAGAGAATCTTGTATCCTTTCTTCGTTATAAGTATGTCGTCCTCTATCCTCACTCCCCCAAACCCCACCTCATACACTCCTGGTTCCACAGTTATAACCATGCCGGGTTCCAACTTGCGGGTGCGCAGATAAGATGCAGGGTTATCGTGCATCTCAAGGCCTATGGAATGGCCGATCGCATGCACGAACTCGCCCTTGTACCTGCCGTCCCTTGTGGTGTCAAGGAACTTGGCCGCCATGTCGTGCATGCCCATCCACTCTTTGCCTGGTTTCGCTAATCCGATGGCCATTTTCTGGGCTTCCTTCACCGTCTGCAACATATCCCTCTGCTTCGCACTCCCTGCGCCTCCGAAGATGAAGGTCCTGCTGATGTCAGAGTAATAGTTATTCACAACAGCACCCGCATCTATTATTACCAGGTCGCCCTTCTTGAGCTTGGTGCTATTTGAGAAATGATGAGGCAGAGCAGTGTTCTTTCCGAAAGCAACAATGTTGTATCTGGCAGATTCGTTTGCCCCCAGAGACAGTTGGATGAAATCGAAGCGCGCCATGAGCTGCAGTTCTGTCATGCCTTCCTTGAAATACTTCGGTATTTCTCTCATCGCAGTTTTGGTTATCCTTACTGCCTTCTTTATGTTGCTAAGCTCTGCCTCGTCCTTGACCAGCCTCACGCTGCGTAGTCCGTCGCTTATGTCGATCATTTTGTTGGGTCTGTAAGCGCTTTGTATGTGCCTGTATGCCTCGAAAGGCAAAAATTCTCCGTCAAAACCCACTTTTTTGCCTTTCAGAAGTCTGCTGAGCAGTGCCTTTGCGGCTTTGACGTCATCCATCACGTTGATTACACTCATGTTTTCCGGTCTCTCTTCCAAACCGGTCTCGTACTCCAGAGAATATGTGAAAAGATACATGTGGTCCTTATGGGCCAGAAGCAGCGAACTTTCAAACAGACCGCTGGTGAATCCTGTAAGATAATGAAAATTGGGATCCACAATACCTGTATTTGCTATCAAGACCACACCTATGCCTTTGAGGTTGGCAAAGAGTCTAGCCAGCCTGTTTTTTGATGTTTTAGCAGGTAGTCTTGAGCTCATGAAATTCACTGTTGGAATTCTGCAAGAGTCAATATATACCTATGCAGCCCATCCCTAATCCGGGTGGTTTCGTGCTTGAAAACGAGCTTTCTGTCAGGAGAACCCCGATCGCTTACCTCAACATGAGGGATCCGCACGTGCTCAAATACTACTACAAGTTTAAAGTACTGTCGATGATAGAGAAGGAGGACATCTATGGCTCCTCGCCTCCTGACGTTTTCGTGGGCAGGTTCGGTTACCCAAACGTCTATATCGGACCGCTTGTGCCGCCGATAAGCGGTGACACCTCTGAGATGGGGCTACCGGAGACGTGGGCGAAGAAGAGCATACCGGAGATAGTGGAGGCGCGCTCCATGCTGGTGCGTGGCATGCAGAAGGAGAAGGTGCAGAATGTGGATGGCAGCAAGATAGGCGGCATGCTTCAGGAACTCGCGATAGCGGACAGGTTCGCTAGCGTTGACATGCAGCTTGCAAGGAAGCCGAACCTCATGGTGAAGTTTGACGATAACAGCCAGCCCTTCGGCCCCAGCGCGCCTATGAAGATGATGAGCGTGGGCAACACGAAGGCAAACAAGCAGATGGAAAAAGCCTATTTCGACACATCCATGCGGGCTAAGGATGGGATGGTGGAGCTGTACAGCAAGGGACTCGAGGTGTCAAGGATACAGAAACTGCTCGCATCTGGGGGCATGGGTGTGAAGAAGAGCAGGAGGTTCGTGCCGACTAGATGGAGCATAACGGCCGTTGACGACACGCTGTCGAAGCACAATCTGGAGCCAATAAAGGAGAGCGAATCTCTAGAGGATGTGCGCGTGTTCAGCAGCGTCTCCCTGGACAACCGTTGGCTGGTGCTCATGTTCCCAGGCTCATGGAGCTACGAGCTGGTGGAGGCCTGGTACCCAAACACCACCTGGAACATGAACAGCAAGGAGATATACATATTCTCGAGCAGCGAATTCTTTAACGGCAGGAAGGAGTACGCGGAGATAGGGGGCTGCTACTACGCGGCCAGGCTCGCCATATCTGAGTATCTGGGTAAGATGGGCAGACAGGCCAGCGCCGTCGTACTGAGAGAGACACATCCAGGCTATATCATGCCGGTTGGCGTATGGAACGTGCGCGAGCACGTGCGCGAGACACTGAAGACAGAGCCTGTGAGGTTCGAGACTATGCGCCAAGCTATAGATTACATAGGCACGAAGATGGTCATACCCATAGGCACGTGGATACAGAACAGCACCGTGCTCAGGCACCTGCTGAACCAACACAGACTGGCATAGGCAATTCCACTAACCCAAGCTTTGCACAGCAAACAAAAAGCTTTGCTTCTATATTACGCCGATTGGAATGCTGCCCGAATGGCTTACTGTGGAACCTGCAAACACGGAAAGGTACAATGACATAAAGCGGACGATATCCTCAATGGGGCTGCACACAGTCTGCGCCGAGGCGCACTGCCCCAACATAACCGAATGCTGGAGCTCAGGCACAGCAACATTCATGATTCTCGGAGGCACGTGCACCAGAGGCTGCAGGTTCTGTTCGGTGCACAAGGGTGCCATAGGGCAAGAAGTGGACGTGCTTGAGCCCGCGAAACTTGCCCAAGTGATAAAGAAGTGGGGCCTCGGCTACGTGGTGCTCACCTCAGTATGCAGGGACGATCTGCAGGACCAGGGCGCAGGGCACTTCGCATCGTGCATAAGGGCTATCAAGAAAATCAACCCAGGCACAGTGGTGGAGGTGCTCATACCCGATTTCAGCGGCGATGCTTCACTACTCAAAATCATAGCGGATGCGAAGCCTGACGTGGTGGGCCACAACATAGAGACCGTGGAGAGGCTCAGCCCCATCATACGCGACAGGCGCGCGAGCTACAGGCAGTCGCTCCGCGTGCTCGAGAATTTCAAGGAAATCGACGCACGCATATACACTAAATCGGCGATGATGCTCGGCGTGGGCGAAAGCGAGGAGGAGATACTGCAGTCACTGCATGACCTTCGTGCGTCACGCGTTGATTTCGTGGCCATTGGCCAGTACCTGAGGCCCTCTAAGTTTCAGTACGACGTCAAGGAATACATAACGCTGGAGAAGTTCAACCGGATAAAGCGCGCAGCGCTCGAAATGGGGTTCCTCTACGCCGCGGCGGGACCGTTCGTCAGGAGTTCGTACAGGGCTGGCGAATACTTCATCAAGAGAATTGCAGAGAACAGGTGACACGATCAAGGCAGCCATCGCAAACAGCGCAGACCTCGACCGCGCTTCTAGACCTCGCAGCCTAAATTCCGACAAGTTTGGAAACGGGAGGGTGCTTGTTGTGGGCGGCAGCAGCAGGTTCCATGGCGCTCCTGTGCTCGCAACAGGCGCAGCATACGCTACGCTTGCGGCTCTGCGGACGGGTGCGGGCTACGCTGTAATGTGCGTGCCGAGAAGCATAGTAAACACGGCTAGGATCCTGTCCCCGAACCTGATTGTTGTGCCGCTTAGCGGCAACAATATAGACACGAGAGACATCAGACAGCTCAAGAAGGAGGCTGCGAAAGCGGATGTTGTGGTCGTGGGCCCTGGAATGGGCAGAAACACGGGCAGCCTAAGGGCCGCCGGCACATTCGCGAAGAGCTGCATAGCACTGGGCAAGAAGCTTATCCTTGACGCTGACGCACTTCGCATCGGAATTGGGAAGATCAAGCTCAACAAAGATGTGCTCCTCACGCCCAACGAATCTGAATTCTTCTTCCTTACCGGTAGGGGCATGGACGGGAAAGGCGTAGATGCACGCGCCAAGGCCGCTACGGATACTGCGAAGGCGCTGCATTGTGTTGTGCTGCTTAAGGGCCATGAGACAATAGTGAGCGACGGCGCAAGCGCCAAGGTGGTACGGGCAAAGACGGCTGCGCTTGCGACAATGGGCACAGGGGATGTACTTTCTGGAGTGGTAGCCGGGTTCGCCGCACGGGGCAACAGCGTGTTCGACGCTGCTGTGGCAGGGGCATACGCGCAGGCTGCACTGGGCGATATGCTTTACAGGCTCAAGGGCTATCATCTGCTCGCTTCGGACCTGGTGGAACAGATACCGCGCCTGCTGAAGCCGTTTGACAGGACTACCTACTGAAATTCCATGCATCCGTCCTGTAAACACTGCCTTCTAGTTCCCTTGCGCTGCTCTGTTCATCGCCGCTCAGGTTCCCGAACTCGAACTCTTTATCCTTGGTGAAGCCGTAGAGCAGCGCCTCATAGAGCTGCTGCATGCTCGCATCAGAGTGACTGGATACTGACGTGACTCGCTCCTCGGCGCTCTTTATCATCTTGTCTGATATTTTTTCGCTACTGACATTGAGCACGTTAAACATGGTCCTCGGGTCTGTGTTATAGAGTATTGTGCCGTGCTGCAGCAGCACTCCCTGCCTCCTCGTCTGCGCGTTGCCCG
The DNA here is from genome assembly GCA_027328425.1 of Microcaldota archaeon. Taxonomy (GTDB): domain Archaea; phylum Micrarchaeota; class Micrarchaeia; order Micrarchaeales; family CABMGC01; genus JAJYVH01. The sequence continues at coordinate 16,063 of DAHVUT010000017.1, forward strand.
ATATCTTCTTCCCTCCGACGATTATGTCGTTTATGGGCGCGAATGCCGCCTTTATGCCGAGCTGCTCCAAACCCGATATTATCCAGCCGCACACGAGCCTGTAGCTCTCCCTTACGCCCCTGGGGAACATGCCCATAGGGCCCAGTATGCTGTATGTGATTTCACCTTCGAAGTCGTGGTACACGGCTCCTCCTCCTGTTATGCGCCTTATCACATCTACGCCAAGCTCCCTGCACCTGTCCACGTTAACCTCCTTCCGCATGCTCTGGAACGTGCCTATGGAGACTGCGCTGGGCTTCCACCTGTAGAACCTGATCGTAGATTGCGCTTTCTCGTCCGCTATCGCTCTGAGCACAGCTTCGTCTATCGACATGTTCTTGTAGGCGTCATGAGTCTCCAGAGGTATTACTCGCCACTTCATTCGGTCATCGCCTTTAGTATTGTATCTGCTATGGCTTCGGGCGTAACGCCTATCAGCTCCGCACCCTCAACCTTTACGACCTCTGCTATTCTTTCGGCAATCGCTCCAGCTTTTGAGTTAGAGGGCATTCCCTCGAGCGCAGTCTCTATTCTATACACTGCGTTCTCCGGATACGCGAAGAAGTCACCGGTTATGAGCACCTTCTCTATCGTCTTCCCATACCGCAGCCTCACTCCGACCAGTTTGCCTTCAGGCACTTTCTGCTCAGCAAAACCATCCACCGAAGCCACTTTATTATATTTTATCTGTCCACTCGTAACGAATTATATGACGGAAGTAATAATAAAGTCTACGAAGAACGGCCCGAATCTTGTTGTGGTGGATGGAAAGACAAAATTCGCTTTCTGCCGGTGCGGGCACTCGGAGAACAAGCCTTTCTGCGACGGCACGCACCATAAGGTTGGTTTCCAGGCCGACGAGCACGAAGAAAAGATAGCGTAATCCTAGTTGTCCGGGCTACTGCTTCCCGTAGAAATAATGTATCGAGCGGCCTAGCGCCGCCTCTGCGGCCTCCTGCAGAGCCTCACTGTATGTAGGATGGGGGTGTATCGAGTCCGCTATGTCCTCGAGCGTCGCGCCCATCTCTATCGCGACAACTGCCTCTGCTATTATGTCCCCTGCATCGTCCGATACAACCTCCACGCCCTTGATCACGTTGGCAGAATCGTATGCGATCTTTACGAAGCCGTTGGTGGTGCCCAGAGCTATGGCCCTGCCGAGCGCCGTAAGCGGAAACTTGGTTATGCTTACGCCCTCCCCTTCCAGCGTGCCTGCGATTGCCACCTCAGGATCAGAGAATATGACTGCAGGCACGACTATGTTGTCGTAGCTCGCGTTCATGCCGGCAGCCGATTCGGCAGCCACTATACCCTGGCGCATGGCCTTGTGCGCCAACAGCGGGTCGCCTACGACGTCGCCTATCGCAAGTATGCTAGGGTCAGTGGTGCATAGTGCATTGTCCACCTTCACAAAGCCCCTCTCATCAAGTTGCACTTTCGTGCTGGAAAGACCAAGGCTTGTGGTGTACGGAGAAAGGCCTACGGCAACCACTATAAGTTCCGCCTCTACCTTTTCGCCGCTGCTGAGCGTCACCGAACCCGCATCGTGTGATGCCGGAGTGACTCCGGTGTAAACCTTTACACCCAGTTCTGCCATCTTCTTCTTCACAAGCCCCACAGCCTCCCTGTCGAACTTGGAAAGCACGTCAGACCTTGCCACTATGGTCACTTTTGTACCGAGTTTCGCGTATAATATTCCGACCTCTACAGAAACGTAGCCCGCACCAAGTATTACCATACTCTTAGGTATGTAGTCGAGCATCAGCGCCTTCTTGTAGTCTATTATGTTGCCCTCAAACTCAAAGCCCTTTAGCGGCATAGGTTCGGAACCTGTGGCGATTATTGCCTTCTTGAAGTCAAGGTTGGTGCCGTTCGTGAGCTGCAACTCGCTTGATGAAACGAACGTTGCTGTTGCCTTTATTACTTCTACACCATTCTGCTTGCACAGGAAGGCAACTCCGTCCTCTAGCTTCTTCGACGTCCCCATTCGCCAGTCGTACATCTGCTTCGCATCAACGCTCACGTTCTCAGCGTGTATGCCGAAGTTTTGCGCGTGCTGCATCTCATAGAACATGTCAGCTACCTTTATCAGCGTCTTGGAGGGTATGCAGGCATAGTTGAGGCAGTGCCCGCCCAACTTCTCTTTCTCCACCAGAGCGACACTCTTGCCTAGCTGCGCTGCATGAATTGCAGCGAAGTAGCCCCCAACGCCTCCACCCACTACCGCGACGTCTACCTCCTCTGGAAGTGCTCCCATGACCATTTAATCAACCCACTTACTTTTTTCGTAAATATTCCTTCTATGGCCTACTGATCTTATGAAGATGACTTTATTTACTTCATCTACATCAGCAATCAGCCTATAATCACCAATTCTCAGCTTGTACTCGGGTCTGCCCGTTAATCTTTTGAAAAAATGTCTTGGATCCTCAATGGCGCCTGCAACCTTCTTGATTATCCGCTTAGCAACTGTCTTGTCCAAGTCCTTCAATTGCGAAAATGCCTCTGAGGAATATTCAACGCTGAAGTTGCCCACTACAACCCCAGCTTCTTTCCAACTTCATCAATAGCATAGGTTCTGCCGTGTTTGATGTCTAATAGACCGCGCAGCAAAGAAGCCCTGAATTCTTCTGTATATTTTCCTTCTTCGTCGCCCTCAGGTATTAGATCAATCAGCGTGTCGATAATCTCGCCGTAGGTTGCCCTTTTATAGGGCCTGAGTTTGTTAAGCCTCTCTCTTGTTGCCTTAGTTATTTGTATAGTGGTGTATGCCGTATAATCACTGTATAATAAGTGCTTAATAGATATATAAAACTATCTGGGCGACCAGTCTCACCCTGGCACCTATCTTAATTCAAGCACCGGTTCTTCTCCATCTGGAACCTTGAAGAGTTTTTGATCAAATAGCTTGATTCGTTTGGGCGTTATCTTAAACATGCTCTCCGTTGCGGCTTTGACGGTCAATGCTGGATCAACAACGCCTAGATTGATTTTCCAAAGTCTGAGAGCGTACTTTACCTTCTCGAAGCCAGATATCTGTTTGGCATTTCCATAAAGCTGGAGACCTCGCTTGGGCTTGTTGATGTTTTGGTCGCTGCCCGCGATGGCTATGGCCACCTTGGGATTCTTGAGTATATTCTTTGCATGAAGGGTGGTTGGGCTGCTCAGAAAGTAGATATTGAGATTTTTATCAAAAGCATAGTAGACGGTGGCAATCCAGGGATGTTCCCCGTATGTCGCTACCGCCATCAGCTTGTGCCTAGACAGAAAGTCCAGAATCATTTGCTTGGTGAGAATTTCTTTGCTTTTCATAAGTCATCTGCCCTCTATTGTTCTGACAGTCACCTCCTCTATGACGGTCTTGGGATTCGTGCTTACAACCGCGCGTACTATCTTTCCTATGTCCTCGGGGTCTATGAACTTGCTTTTTGGAGTCTTTGTTCCTTTCCATTCGTCTGTAAATACGGCTCCAGGATAGATTATTGTAACACCGATGTTGTGTTTTCTTAGCTCCGCTCGCAGGCTCCTGGCCCACCCTCGTAACGCCCACTTAGAGATTGAGTAGATTGTGCCTTCCTCTTTGCCCTCCGCAGGATACGAATCAAGTGCCCAAACAGACGATGTTATCACCACTCTTTGGCCGTGGCCCTTCTTAAGGAGAGGTAGAAGTTTTTGCGTCAAATAGAACATTCCTCTAGTATTGACCGCCATTATTCTGTCATACTTGTCAAGCGAAACTGTTCTAGTCGCCCCCGGAATGTATATTCCCGCATTGTTGACAAGCACGTCGGGCACTATCTGGTGCGCAACACAAAAATGATAGAGTGCGTCTACACTTTTCGTATTAGCAATGTCGCAAGCAAATTGGTCTACATGAACTTTTTCTTTGAAGCAATCTCGCTGGCAGATTTCTTTAGCCTGAGGGGGTCTTTTGCTACAAGGAGCAAATCATAAACCATGCTAGCAAGTTCTTCGGCTATGCCCCTTCCAATCCCCCTGCTTCCCCGGTGACTACGGCCGTTCTTTTCATCCAAGCATCTCAAGGAAATCAGGGTCCTCAAGGTACTTCCTGAGAGCATTGCCGAAGTGCACCGCCTCAGCTCCGTCGACCACCCTGTGGTCGAACGAGAGAGAGAAGGGCAGCTGCTTGCCTATGACTATCTTGCCGTCCTTCACCATCGGCGTGTCCCTTATCAGGTGTATGCCCAGTATCGCCACATCGGGATAGTTTATCATGGGCACGGACAGGAAGCCGCCGCCGAGGCTGCCTATGTTGGTTATGGTGAACGCGCTGTCGCGCATCTCCTCTATTGTGACCTCGCGCTTCATCACACGCTCGTGGAGGCTCTGCAGCTCCTTAGCTATCTCGGTTATGCTCTTCTTGTCGGCTTCCTTCACAACCACTACCAGTAAGCCATCCGGAGATTCCGCTGCAAGGCCTATGTTGTAGTAGTTCTTCCTTATTATCTCGAGCTTCTCGTGGTCGTAGCTGGCGTTGAAGTTCGGGTACTCCTTAAGCGCCTGGATCGTTGCCTTTATTATGAATGGCAGGAAGGTGAGCTTTATCCCAAGCTCCTTTAGCGCTCTCGCCTTCTCCCTCTCCACTATAGCATACAGCGCAGTGGCGTCTATCAGGTCCATGTGCGCCGCCCTCGGTATGGTCCACGAGGCCTCCATGTTCTTCGCAATTACTTTCCTGAGCTGCGACATCGGGATGCGCTCCACCTCTTCGTTGTGCTGCTCCTCCAGCGCCTCGGAGTACTTGGGTATGGGCCTCGCCTTGAGCTGTTCCTCATGCGCCGCGCCCCTTACGTCGTTCTCCATCAGCCTTCCGTGCGGGCCCGTGGGAGTAAGCTTCGATATATCAACACCAAGATCTCTCGCTAGCTTCCTGACGGCAGGAGTCGTCAGTATCTCCTTTGCTTCAGCCGGCGCCACAGTTGCTGTTGCGGCCTGCTGATTTGACTCCTGGGCAGGCTTTTGGGCCGGCTGCTGTGTCTTGGGCTGCGCAGCCGTTCCTTTGAGCTCAGCAGCCGTGCCTATCTCGGCCACCAGATCACCCACGTGCAGCGTAGTGCCTTCCGTAGCCACTATCTTTATTGTGCCCCCTATCGGGGACGGGACATTGACCACGGCCTTGTCCGTCTCCACCTGGACCACAGTCTGGTCCTCCTTGACCTGGTCGCCATCCTCGACGAGCCATTTCCTGACGTGGCCCTCCGTTATCCCTTCGCCGACATCCACAAATTTTATCGTTTCCATTGCAACACGCCCCTATGCGCTAAGCAGCTTGTCTATAGCATCGCCTATGCGCTTCTCGTTCGGAGTAGCGTAGCCCTCGTAAGCGGGGAACGGGTACGGCATGCTTGGGCCAGCCACCCTCATGACAGGCGCCTGGAGCTCGTACAGCGCCTTCTCCGCGATTCTCGCGGCTACTTCCGCACCTGCACCGTAGCTGAGCGGCGCTTCGTGCACTATAAGCACCCTGCCTGTCTTCTTCACGCTTTCCAGGATAGTCGCCTCATCTATCGGGTTTATAGTGCGCATATCTATTATTTCAGCGTCCACGCCCTTCTTCTCCACTGCGTTCTTCACGGGCTGCACCATGGTGCCGTATGTTATTATGCTGAGCGCGCTGCCCTGCCTGAGCACGTTGGCCTTGCCTATCTCCACTTCGTAAGAGCCATCGGGCACTTCCTCCCTGAAGAGCCTGTATATCCTGGTGGGCTCCAGGAACACCACAGGATCCTGCATCTTCACCGCCTTCAGCAAAAGGCCCTTCGCGTCGTAGGGCCCCGAGGGCTCGACCACTATCAGGCCGCCTATGTGCGAGTAGAGTACCTCCGGGTTCTCCGAATGATGCTCCAGCGCGCGCACTCCACCCCCTACCGGGGTTCGCACAACCATAGGTACAGTGAGCGTACCCCTCGTCCTCGACCTGAACCTGGCTGCATGGCTCACAAGCTGGTCATAGGCGATGTACATGAAGCCAGCAAACTGTATCTCCGGAATCGGATGCATGCCGGCGAGCGCCATGCCTATGGCCGCGCCTATTATACTTGATTCCGCCAGCGGCGTGTCCACTACCCTATCCTCTCCATACTTAGCCATAAGGCCTTCCGTCACCCTGAAGACGCCGCCGTCCTTGCCTATATCCTCCCCGAGCAGCACAACATCATCATTCTCCTTGAGCGCTATGTCAAGCGCACTGTTTATCGCCGATACCATGTTCATCTGCATGCAGTCACCTCCAGAAGTTCGCAGCCTCGGCCGCATCCTCTTCCTGCTTCAGCACCTCCGGCATGAAGCTGTAAACATTCTCAAACATGCTCTTGGGATCCGGCTTGAAGGCCTCTGCCTTCGCCACTGCTTCGTCTATCTGCTTCAACTGCTCCTCATTCGCCTGCTGCTCCATGACATCGTTCCACAGTCCTTTCTTTGTGAGGTAAGCCCTAACCCTGACTATCGGATCCTTCTTCTTCCAGGCTTCCGCATCGGCGTCGGGTCTGTACTTTGTTGGGTCGTCGGAAGTTGTGTGCATGCCCATCCTGTACGTTACCGCCTCTATGAGTGTGGGTCCATTCTTTGCGTTCGCTATCGCGTCTTGAACTGCCTTGTAGACAGCAAGCATATCATTGCCATCTACCTGCACGCACGCTATTCCTGCGGCTATGCCCTTCTGCGCCAGCGTCTTTGAAGCCGTCTGCTTGTTCCTGGGCATCGATATCGCCCATTGGTTGTTCTCGATCAGGCCTATAAGCGGCAGCTTGAAAACGCCGCCGAAATTCATCGACTCGTAGAAGTCGCCCTCGGATGTGCCCCCGTCACCCACAAAGGCGATCGCAACCGCATCCCTCTTCTTGTACTTGAATGCGTAGGCTATTCCGGCACCCTGCGGCATCTGGCTCCCTACGGGCACTGACACCGATAAGCCATTGAAGCCCTGTGGTACAGCGTCGCCCTCTTCGAACCCCTTCCAGTACAGTATGAACCTGTCAAGCGGGAAGCCCCTGACAACATACATGCCATGCTGCCTGAAATTTGGCACGAAGAAGTCCTGCTTCCGCATGGCGAAGGCGCAGCCTATATGCACAGCCTCCTCTCCCAGCGAAGGTGCATATGTCGCTGCCCTGCCCTGCCTCTGCAGGCTAAGTATCTTCGCGTCGAGTGCCCTGGTGAGCAGCATGTACTTGTACATGCTCACCATCTTTGAATCGTCGACGTCCTTGGGAAAGAGAGATTGGTCTATATTTCCGCCCTCGTCCATGACCTGGAAATAATCGATGCTGCCCTCGTACGCCTTTGAAATCAAGAAAACACCAACATGCTCCTTGCAACGAAAAAGTATTTTAGCCTGAGCCGACGCGCAGGTGAACTGCACTGCAACTTCAGGAAATGGGTTGCCGGACCTACAGTACGAACAGTACCTTACCAAGAATAGCATTCCTATCGACAGTGCCGAAGGTGCTGCTGTCGCTGCTGGCGTCCTTGTTATCCCCTTCCAGGAAGTACCTGCCTTCTGTTATTTGCTTGACCCTCTTTATTACCCGCATGTCCTTGAATGGATGCCTTGCCACCACAACGTCGCCTGCTTTCGGCCTTGCGAGGCTGCACACCACAGCATAGCTCCCGGGTTCTATCGACGGCGCCATACTTTCGCCATGTACTTTGAAGAGCGCCAGAGGAAACATGCTATCATAGTTTGGGCAGCACCATCTTCCTCTTCGTCGGATATGGCGCGTCAACACGCTTGCTCTCTATGTTCTTGGTCTTCCAGAACACCTCCGCTATCTGCATAACGCCCTCGAGCAACGCGTCGCCGGTCTTCACATCAGTAGTCTGCCTCGCCTTCGACGCCTCCTTCATGGCCGTGAACACGAGCTCGTGCAGATTCGAGTTGGCCTGCACATGCTCGGGCTTGAAGTAGTCGCCCCACAGTATCCTGAGCTCGTTCTTGCACATCTCCGCGTACTTCTCCTTGATCTCAGTGGCCCTTACCAGGCTGTGCATGTCCTCCACAGTAGACTTGCCGCCCGCATGCTCGTTGATCTCAGCGATGAGCTCTTGCATCCTTATCACAGTGTGCGCTGCAAGCTGTGCGTCGAAAGGATCGTAGATTCCGCACGGATAGTCGCAGTGTGCGTAGACAGGTTCAATGTGCAGCACGCTGTCCATTTTCCCAATAATGCCCCTAGCTATCTTCATGGATTCCAACCCCTGCTAGAACTGCGTTATAAAATTATATAATACTTGCCCTGAAAATAAGGGCAACGCACCCTGCAGGTACTCGCAGGGGCTAAAAGCCCAAAGGCGCTTGCAATAAAAAGAAACATGTTACGCCAGTGCTTTCTTCATTTTTGAGGGAGGTTGAACTCTTCGAGTTTAGTTGCGACCTTAGGCGGGGTCTTTGGCTGCTCGGCGCGCAGGAGCTCTATCAGATCTTTTTTGGTGAGTCCCAAACTACACACCATACATCCAGCAGCCTCTATCTCGCCGTCTTCGATCGCTTCGGGGATTCCCTTTTTCAAAGACTCAGACATGTCCAAATCAATACTGAAATCTAATGCAATGCGTTCCATATCGGCTATGCTCTTTCCTGGAAAGCGTGACATATTAGCGGATATATTAGCGGACATATATTTTTGGAAACCAATCATCAGTTCCCTCTTACGCTCTTCCTCTAATTTCGAGAGTGGCTCTACAGGGAATGCTTCGTGGATATCGTGTGCGTCTTGAAAGAAACCATTAGCAATATTCTCAGCTATAGCCCTGTTTATTATCTCCTCCAATCTTAGGCTTTTTACTCGCTTTATGAAGCCACTTGCAGTTTTTCCATTTTCAAACGTCTTATTCAGATCTCTAAGGTTTGTACTCATCTGACCACGAAAATACTATGAGTCAGGGGTATTTATTGATTGCCTATTGTTGCAAAACCAAGGATGCCTGCTGCCGGATCGATACCAGTTTCACAGCACCATAACGATAGCGCCTATCGTGGCAATCGCTATTCCAAGCGCCTGTTTCTTAGCGAAGTGCTCCTTGAGCGCAAAATGCGCCAGAATTACTACCACTATCGGTGACAGCGCAGTTACCATGCTGCCAACAGCCAGGAACTGAGCCTTTGCCAGCAGGTCAAATGCAACGTTACCAATACCGGCCAAGATTCCTGCAGAAATGCCCAACACAATGATAGTGCTGTTCCTGCTTGCAGTCCTTTCTGCCTGCTTAGCTGGCGCAATAAACAGGAAAAGCAGTACGACTAGCGTGGCAATGACCCTTGAATATGTGAGGAGCGGAAACGCGTTGCCGTAGACTGCAGCTGAATACGCAGCTATTATCCAGAAGAAGGCCCACGATACGTTGCCGAATAAGGCTGGAACGAGCCGCTTGTTTGGCCTGAAGCCTACGGCCATGGACACAAGCAGTATCCCGGCAATTATCAATACAGACCCTAAAACATCAGATGTGGTGAATGTCTCGCCTAGGGCAAATACGCCAAAAAGGGCTATCAGTACAGACTGGAGCATGGTGGTCGCGAACGTGTCTGAAGCCTGTTCTGTCTCGAGGGACTTCAAGAAAAGAAGGTATCCAAAGGCAAGAAAAGCACCAGCCACCGCAGCCAACTCTACAACAATGGTGCTGGTCTGCGATGGAAAAATGAGCATCGCTGCTGCCGTTGGCGCTATGCCTGCACCAAGTATGATAAGTGAGAGATATACGTTGCCTATCGAGGAAGCTACCTTCTTCAACAGCAGGTTTGAGATTGCCCAGATTGCTGTTGCCGCTATGGCCAAGCCTAAACCGTAGTATACCACCGCCACCGAATCGCCTACCTCTTTGAAAGCCCAGCTCCGCCGCAACCACTCGAATGCGTGCCCAGCACATAGTTGCAACACAGGCATTTAAATTCTGCTGAGTGCAAATCAACGCATCGAAAGTTGCGCCAATGGAAATGCTCACATGCGACAGGCTCGGCAAGGAGTACGAGAAGGGCAAATGCGCGCTTGACAACGTCAGCCTTTCCACACCCGCCAAAGGCATCTTCGCGCTCATAGGCAGGAACGGGGCCGGCAAGACCACACTTGCTTAAGGTAAATATTATCAGCTATTTCAGGTATCTTTGGTGCTCTTTTATATATCTCCTAAAGAACCATAGTACAAATATCGAATCGATTTTCTTGACTTGCGCCCTTTCTAAGGCATTATAGTAGCCTATCCGATTTTTGTAGGATACATTGAGCATCGGATAACCTAATCTATTTAAGATAAAGTTCATAACAAGACGGGATAGTCTTCCATTTCCGTCTATAAAAGGATGTACTGTAACGAATTTTAAATGCGCCAGCGCAGCTAGTTCAACGGGGTGTATTTTCGTTTTGTTTTTATTGTACCAACTAAAGAAATCATCAAGCAATGGCATGACTTCTATTGGGCTCGGAGGTACGAATTTGCTGCCATATATCCAAACCTGCCTCGTTCGTATTTTTCCAGCTATATCTTTTTGTGTATTTTCAAAAAGAGAATGATGCCATTCCAAGATGAGTTGTAGTGTCAAATCCCTTTTATATTTCAGCATGTTGTAAAAAACGTTTGAATGGGCTTCTGCCTCTTTAACATCTCTGGTAGGTTTATTTGAAGGCGTTACTCCGTGCTGTAGCAAATTAGCTGTTTCCTTCAAAGTTAGTGTTGAGCCCTCTATTTTTTGAGTGTCATAAGTAAACTTAATCATAAATCCTTCAATTTCTCTGTTTTTTTCGGAGACAGTTGCAGAATCAATATCCTTTTTATAAGCTGCCTTTATTTTATCTAATGACAGATACCACTTTTGGGTATAAATCTGTGTAAGAAAATCGCTCTTTATTTTGTCTAAATTTTTAGGTATGCTGCTTCCCAAGTATTTCTCCTTCTTAATAACAATTCCATTAAGTCTAAATGAATGTTCAAGATAATAGTACTTTTTACTCCCGTATTTTCTTTCCCTTATATTTACCATAATAATACTTACCCCTACATATTTATAAATATTAGTATTTCTATCAAAATGTAGGGGCAGACATTAGGCTGGCTATTGGATTCGTACCCTGCTTCCTCGTAAAGCAAAAATGGACTCAGCGGGATTCGCACTCGCAGCCTTCCGCTTGCAAAGTGGAACGGTCGTAGCTTTATCGTCTAGCTTTTGTTTCATGTAGTCACCGTATGTTTTATTTTCGCAGATGCGAACATCTGTGTTTCTGCACACAGATTATGCCACGTTCAGAAATATAAAGGAATACGGCGCAGTTCTTAGCTGTAATCGCACCCAGACTATGAAAGTGCTATTCTACCGGGCTCTTCACATTAAGTAGCCACCTCCAGAGCGGCACAAATATCAGTTTTTTGCCTTCCAATACCGCACTGCCTTCATAGTCCCATGTAAGCACAAGAAGATTGTCGCATCTCAGCTCTCTTGAAGCCAGAATTAACGAATTAATTTCTCTGCTGTCTATGGCTTCGCGGCTTGAAGCGTATGTAACCTGCACAAGTTGGCTAACAGTCCTGCCCATTTTGACAACAAAGTCCACCTCCCTGCCTTGATGATCTTTCCAATAAAATACTTCATATTTGCCTCCATTTTTGCTCTCCTTTATGAGCTCTATGGCGGCTATGTTTTCCATTAGCCTGCCTTTGTTATCTGTCGGCTCAGGGCTTACTTCTTCTATTATACCGCTATCAACGCAGTATATTTTTTTGGGTGCCAGAATAGTCTGTTTCAACTTGTATGAGAACCGTTCAACTTTGAATATGAGATACGCCTCCTCAAGATATCTTATCCAGTTGGATAGGGTTATGAGGTTCTTTACCTTAGTTATGCTTCTCAGCGATGAATACGTGAATTCCTTTGAGCTGTTTGATACCAGAAAACGTGCAACCTGCCTTAAGTCATCAATGTGCTTTATTTTGTGCCTTATGACAACGTCCTTTGTTATTATGTCGTTGTAGATGTTCCTTATTATCTGCCTGCCCTGCGTAAACTGCTCTGCAAAGCCTCCAGAGAGCACATATTCGTTCATCAGCTTGATAACTTCGGCTCTATCCACAGTTGAAAAAGCCCTTGGGGGATTCCACTGTTTGTACACTAGAAATTCATGAAAGCTGAATGGAAAAAGCAATAGGTCCACGTGCCTGCCAGTCAGCCGGGTTGAAAGCTCACCGCTCAATAGCTTAGAATTTGAACCCGTTACAATGACCTTTTTTGTATCTCTAAGCCTGCTAACAAACGGCTCCCAGCCTGGCACTAACTGTATCTCATCAAGTATTATGTTTTCAAGATCCGAGCCGTATAATTCATAGAATATCTGAAGTATTACGTTAAGGTCATTTTTATCCACGCCGAGGAGCCTCTCATCATCAAAATTTATGTATCCAAACTTGCGCTCAAAAAACAATTGTTCTGAGAGTGTGGATTTGCCAGAGCGTCTAACTCCCAGTATTACAAAAGCCGTGGGATTTTTCAATGTGACGTACTCAATAGCGTCTCGTGTGATTATACTCTTGGCTTTGAACCGCTCCCCAACGCTTTTTCTCTGGTCGACTATTGCTAGTCTAAGAACCTCTTTATCCATAATATAGTATACTATATGATATTATTTAAATCTTTACTAGTATACTATATGATTTTAAACAGCCTAACAGATATACAGTGAATTGTTTACTGACACTTTCGCATCGCTCTCAAAGTTTGCAAGAAACGGTCCGTTTTTTGAGTGCACCTGTTCTCATCGCGCCTTTCTCGGAATGCTTTTGGTGTATTCTGCCATGGCCGCTTCTAGGCACTTTTTTATCTCGCTGCGTTCTCCATCTTCATAGAATCCAATATCAAATCCTATGTCTACGAGCGAGCCTTTTATCTTTTCCATAGACTCCACAGCGATATATACTAGCTTATGGATTTCGCGTCCATCTCTATACACTACATTAAAGACATTGTTGTCTTCCTCATCTTTTGCTACTTCGGCATTAGAGAAAATTCCGCTGTCCATAATCTTTTTGCAGGTGAGCGACGCTATTCCCTTTGCTTGCTCTAGCCCCAGCCTCAAAGCCGCCTCGAAAGTATCGGTCTTTACCATTTTCACACCTTTGACAGCGTATATTCGTCTTTATTTTGCAATTACTTCATCATACATTAAATTCGCATTTATACCTCTTATCTAGCTTTCGCATGCGGATAATGGCGTCCTTAGACCTATAAAACAATATGGCACAATTCTAGCCGTAACTGCACCCAAACCCGCTTGCGGTTCTGTCGCTTGAGTTGACAAGAGCTTTCTGATTAAACTCTTTCCCAAAGAGTTTATTGGACTCGGCGGACTTCAGTAAATGAGTCCGATGCACAAACAATGTTATTCAACATCACATGCAGGTAACTAATTGCACCGAAGACAAACATAACAATTATAGTTTCTCTATGCAGACTTCTAGCGCAACTCTAACTGCTCTAAGTTCTTCTTTTTCAGCTAGGCTTGGAATGTTAGCCTTTATTCCGTAGTGAACTCCTTTTTTCTCAATCACTTGTTTGTGTGTAAGCGGCAGGTGCATGAACCCTGCGTACTTTATCTTCATTTCATGCGCAGTTTTCATTATCGTATAAAACAGTTCATTTGAAACAAATGTATCTGGCCAGAAAGAATATTCTGAGGGTATGCCTGCTTCTTCTATTCTAGATTTTATTGAATCTACTGGCAATGTCGAGAAGTAGGCGGCCTCACCGTTTTTACTAAGGGGTTTGTCTATTATTTTATCTTCAGAAGCAAAATAAAAACGATTCAAGGCAACCCGTTCTATAGATACAGAACCCCTTGTCGCTGATAAACCCACTCCCAATATCAGCGAGGGGTGTGTTTCAGCAATATACTTTTCAGCTAATGTTGAAGCAGTTATATGCTCAACAGGAAGCACCATACCAATAATCTTGAATCCCTTAATTATCTTTCCGTTGAGTTTTTTTGCAATGTTACCACTAGGGTTGCAAGTGTAACTTAGAAATGGGCCAAATCCAAGCAATAATACATTCTTTGGCATATTTCCACATAATAAGTTTCATGCGATAATATTTATAGGTTTTTAATAGAACGTAAGATTCGTACTCAAAGTATGATGTACTTTGTGGACTCGGCGGGATTCGCACCCGCGACCTTTCCGTTGCGAACGGAATGCGCTACTGCTGCGCTACGAGCCCTTAGGCATATTTAAACTTGCTGATTAATTTATATGCTGTATGCCTGCAAACACCGATAAAGCTGCCTACGCCGCCTTCACGAAGGCGCTTGCGGAAGTGAAGCCGAGCGAGGACGAGTTCAGGCACGACGTGCACGTCATCAACGAACTCACAGGCAGGCTTAGGGAGATAGTGCCCAGGGACGTGGCGATACGCGTTGTGGGCTCCGTGGTCAGGGGCACGCAGCTCAAGGGCGACTCCGACATAGACATATTCCTGCTCTTCAGCAAGAAGCACAGCAGGGACCAGATAACCAAGAATGGGCTTGCGTACGCGAGGAAGATGCTTGAGAGCAAGCGCGACAGCTTCAGTGTAAAGTACGCCGAACACCCATACACCAGGTTGCACATGGCGTCCCTCGGCGTAGAGGCGGACATAGTGCCCGCCTACTACATAGACAACATAGAGGACATGAGCACTGCCGTGGATCGCTCGCCGATGCACGCCGATTTCATCAACTCGAACCTCACGCAGAAGCAGCGCGATGACGTGCGCGTGCTGAAGCACCTGCTTAAGGCAAACAACCTTTATGGGGCCGAAGTGCGGACGAGTGGCTTCTCCGGCTACCTTTGCGAGCTGCTTGTATACAACTACGGTACGCTGCTCAACGTGATCAAAAGCGCGACAGGCTTCGCTCTACCCGTGCTGTTAGACCCGAAGAGCAAAGCGGCACTGAAGGACAGATCAATCGCGACGAGGTTCAATTCGCAGTTCGTAGTGATAGACCCCGTGGATAAGGACAGGAACGTGGCCGCAGGCGTCTCCACCGAGTCGTTGGCAAGGTTCGTCATCCTCTGCAGGTCTTTCCTCAGGAGACCTAACACCAGTTTCTTCCACAAGCCCGCGGCACGGAGCGGCGCCAAGGCGCTGAAGCATTTCGCGGAGGAGGCGGGACTCGACATATACGTGGTTGCCGCCACTGTGCCCGACAAGAGCGAGGATGTCCTGTGGCCGCAACTAAGGAAGGTGACCGATATAATAAAATACCATGCCGGCAAACATGGATTCGAAATATACTTCTCGCTGCAGGCGATAAGCGGCACGAAAGGCCTGCTCGCATTCTTTGCACAGAAGCAGGAGCATGTGTCAATCCTACACAAGGGCCCGAGTGCCTTCAACTCCAAGGCCCAGGCAGACTTCTCCATGGCGCATAGGAAAGCAATCGCTTTTATGGTGGCGGGGGATACGCTAAACGCCCTGGAAAGGAACAAGTATGCTAACCTTGCCTGCTTCATGAAGGCAGTGGCTGCAGGCAAGGTCGTCGGCAGGAGGAAGGACGTGGCGCTCCGCGGCTCCCCGCTTTTCATAAACGCCATCCCTGAGGGGTATGCGGAACGGATATACGATGAGCTCGGGAAGAAGCTCATGCTGCCCTAGAGGCTCAGCCCGCCTTTGCTTATCATCGTGTAAAGCTCTGGCATCAGGTCTATGGAGCCGCACACCTTTTGGCCGTGCAGCAGCCTACGCACATTTTCCATAAGGCGCCTGTCGCTGCAGAACGATTCGAAGACAGAGGCATAGTGATTACCCGAGTGCATGCCACAATAGTCGAGCGCCTCGTCGATTACATTTTTGGACACTTTCTCCAGAGAATATCCGCGCCGCTTCAGCCTTTCGGCGAGCACCGGCAGGTGCTCCCTCAGCACAAGCACCATTGCACCCCTAACACTTATGTCACAGAGCAGGTGCCCTTCTATTATGACAACGCTTTGCACACTCCTCGCTATTATGCGTTCCAGTTCCCGCCTCAGCCTGTCCGTCTCCACTATCAGCTCGCCCTGCTTCGAAACTCCTGAGAAAAGGCGCTTAGCCTTGACTAGCTCGGTGATGTGCACCGCCTCCGCATCTCCTACCCGCTTTGCTATCCTGTCAGCGAGCGTTGTTTTGCCTGTTCCAGGAACACCCGTTATCACAAGGACGCGTTTTGCGGAGGGCATGTAAACATCGGCTACTGCGCTGGCGCAGCGGGGGACAACGCATCCAGCATGTCGTTGACCGTATCCCGGCTCGATTCTATCATCAGTATAGGGCTCGTAGGGGGGTTTATTGTGAGCACGTGATTCTTGGCACCTGAGAATAGCCATGAGCCAAGGCGGTACGTCTTGTACACCGCAGAAACATCGGCCACGTAATTGGACGCCGCTACAAGCTTGCCCACAAAGGGCTCCAGGCTCTCGTCATATCGCTCTATGAACACTACCTCCTCGCTCTCCCTCTGCCTAGACACATACATTGGCTTTATGTAAGGTATGCGCGCCGCAGCCGCCTTGTCTGTTACCGCCGAATCCACGGAGATGTACTGGGAATTGGCGATCTCTAGCTCACTATGCAGTTTCGCTTGCTCGTCCTTGAGGCCCTCCAGAAGCGAATCAAAATAGGTGCGCACCTCCTCCTTCGCGCCATCGATAGTGGCGCCGGCATCAAGCCTGCCAGTGTACTTGGCTGAATTCAGGAGCAGGCTCCTTAGCGTCATGCCATACTTCTTCGACACTATGTCATCGAGGTCCGATATGAAACCATCGGTATCTTCATCCCATGGAACCTGTTTGGGCATAGACACACCAAAAACGTCTGTGTTATTATTGTTGCGACAATTATTAAACTCTTGAGCTGTTTGCGTGCAGAGCATAGAGGAAAGGATAGAGAAGGACATACACATGTTCGATGAGGGCGTGGCCGAGTTCAACGGCATGGAGCTGGACGCTGCGGAGCAGGAGGTGCTCAGCTCAGCGAAGAACTACAGGAAAGACGCGGCGGCGTGGCTCGAGCGCAAGGATATCTACACCGCCTTCGCCAGCATATCGTACGCGCACGGCCTGCTCGACGCCCTGCGCAGGCTCGCTAAGAAGCGATAGGATGGAGCAGACAACTGAGGGCGCCGCAAAGATAAGGGTGGGCGAAGGCACGTTCTACAACCCGAAGATGCGCAAGCTTAGGGACATATCGGTCGTTTTCCTGAAGGCACTCGGAATGCGGAATACAAGGCTGCTGGACGCTACGGCCGCAACTGGCGTGAGGGGCATAAGGTATGCGCTCGAGGCCAGGATAAGGGACGGGGTGCTGCTCGACATCAACCCAGCGGCGTACAGGAACGCGAGGGCCAACGTAAGGCTCAATGGGCTTAAACTAAGAGTGCTCGGCAAGAGCCTGCAGGAGTTCGCCAACACAAGCAAAGAATCATTCGATATCATAGACCTTGATCCATTCGGAACGCCTGTGCCGCTTGTGCACGACGCACTGAAGCTGTGCAAGAGGCACGCAGTGCTCATGGTCACCGCCACAGACACAGCCACCCTCTGCGGAGCAGAGGCGGCAGCGTGCCTGCGCAACTATGGCTCGGTGCCCGTCCACAACGAGTTCTGCCACGAGGCAGGGGTGCGCATTCTGCTCTCTTTCGTGGCGCGCGAGGCAGCGCAATTTGGTTTCGGCATAGAACCATTGCTTAGCATTTCCGACATGCACTACATGCGCCTCTTCCTAAGGCTGGAACAGGGAGCGGACAAGGCGCACGAGTCCGTCAGATGCTCGGGCTTCGGCGCGTACTGCAGCAACTGCCACAACTTCGTGTACGAAGCTGGCATAGAGCACAGGGCTGACGCCAAATGCAGCTACTGCGGCAAGCACATGCAGTTTTTCGGACCGCTCTGGCTCGGCAAGCTGCACGATAGGCAGCTATTGGGGCGCATGTTGCACCTATGCGACGGCAACGATGCCGATGCGGAGAAGCTGCTGGAGCTGGCGCGCGAAGAACTCGACACTCCCTTCTTCTACTCTGTGCCCAAGGCAACTTCCTACCTCGGGCTCGGCTCCGTGTCGCCGGCCAGGGTGCTTGCAACTCTCTCGAAGAGGCATAGGGCCACGAAGACGCATTTCGACGAAAGCGGTATCAAGACGGATGCGGGCATAGGCGCTGTCATCGACGCAGTTAGGCGCGTCTCCAAAGAATAATGGCACTCTTGCGCGTACCATCGCCATGGCTTAAACGAAACCTTAAAATATAAGGAGACATATAAATAGACTTGGAAGGGGAACATGACTGGAATTATGCTTAGCCTAGTGGGGAATGGCTATGTTGGGAAAAAGCGAAATGAAAAGTATAGGCGGGGCGGAAGCCGGTGGCTGTAGAGAAGCCGCGGGGCTGCGAGAAAGTCGCGGGGAGTTCGCCAGGATGGTGGAAGGCACCTGCATGTACTGCAACAGGCTCATGGAGAAGGGCGAAATAAAGGTGCTGCCGCCGAGCTACATACAGGAAAGGGATCCTTACGTGAGGCGCGGCACAGTGAAACGCAGACTCATGTGCCTGAAGTGCTACAACACAATAAGGGGAATGGCGAAGGAAAAGGCAAGGTTCAGCGAAGCCTGGAACAAGGAGCCCAAGACAGACATAAGCATGCTTAACAGCACATATTAGACGGCAGCGGATCCAGGCCTAGGGATCCGCGTTCCGCTCGCCATCTCTTCTTCTTATCTAAATGCCCAAAAACAGCCTGTGAGCCGATGCGCTGCAGGACGCGACAGGCTTTTCGCCTGCTCTTGGGGCTTCACCTGCGCTTGGACCTTGCGTTCACCAGCACCATGTGATAGTTAGCCTCGTAGCCCAGCGCAGCCTTGAATGCGCCAGAGGCTATTGTTATAGTGCTGTCGGAGTAGGGGTCGTTTATGTAGAAATTGTCCGTGTCGTAGCCCTTTATCACTACCCAATGCGGCATGGATTCAAGATAGGAGTTGATCGTCTTGGCGTCTATGAGCACTATCGGCACGTGGCCAGCTGAGAGAGCCTTCTTTATAGCAGTAGTGGACACCTCCCTGTGCTCCTCCTCTATGCCAGCCTGCTCAGATTTCTGCCTTATCTCGTTGAAAGAAGCAGTCAGCGTGTCCAGGTTCACGTTCTCATAGACAGCCATCTTGCGCTCGTAGCCCTCGTCCTTGGTGTTGCTCATTATGCCTACGTTAGCCCCACGTTTGGAGAGCGCATATGCCAAGCCGTACTTTGAGCCGTACCAGACGCTGCCGTTCACTGCCTCCTGCCAGATGTCATATTCCTCCTCGCGCCTGAACTTGAAGCTGGGCTTGAGGAACTTAAGCACCATCATGGCGCAAGCCGCCGAGCTTGTAAAGTCCTCCGTCTGAGGGTAATGGGGTATGTCGAGCAGCATCTTGTCCTTTATCCTTGCACCCATCACCTTTGCCACCACAGAGCGCTTCGCCGGCGCACGCTTCGCTGCCCTTGTCTTTGCATCTGCCCTTCTATTCCCCTTGCTTCTTGCCTTTGTCATATTCAACACCCCCAGTCTCTGAAGCGTGCAGGGGGAGAGATTTGCTCATCGCTTTTGAACTCCCGCAGGCCTATGGCCAACAGATCTTGAGTCTGCCGCGTTTGACCAGGCTCCGCCACCCCTGCACTGCCTCTATTAATCAGGGATAATTTAAATTACTTACAAGCAGTATTTGTTTTAGCTCCTATTTAAACATTGACGTTAAAAAGAGCAGTGACAGGAAGGCGCCTGTGCATGAAATTCACTAAGATTAGCGACGTTAAGTTCAAGCTCGAGAAGGATGAAAGCAGGGGCATGAACACGAACGTAGTCATGTATCTGACCGAGCCGATGCTTGAAAAGGTGAAGAACGACGGCACAGTGCAGCAGGCGGTGAACGTGTCTACGCTTCCGGGCATAGTCGGCGACGTGCTAGCGATGCCTGACGCACACGCAGGCTACGGCATGCCCATCGGGGGCGTGGTGGCCTTCGATGCCGAGCACGGCATAGTGTCTCCCGGCGCGGTTGGATTTGACATAGGATGCGGCGTGAGGCTGATAAAGACAGGGCTGAGCGAGAAAGAGGTCAGGCCGCACCTCAGCAAGCTCCTGGACACGCTCTTCAAGAACGTGCCCAGCGGAGTAGGCAGCAGGTTCAAGGCAGGCTTCACGCAGAGCGACCTGGAGAAAGTCGCGGAAGGCGGCGCAGGCTATGTAATAGAGAAGGGATTCGGGTGGACTGACGATGTTGAAAGAATGGAGGAGAACGGGAGGATGCCCGATGCCAACTTCTCAGCAGTGAGCAACGATGCTAGGAAGAGGGGCCTGGACGAGCTCGGAACCCTGGGGGCCGGCAACCATTTCCTCGAGGTGCAGAAGGTGGAGCGTGTGTTTGACGAGAAAACGGCCACTGCTTACGGCCTGGAGCAGGGACAAGTGTTGGTGATGGTGCACACAGGCTCGAGAGGCTTCGGGCACCAGATTTGCAGCGATTACCTGCGCACGCTCAACGAGTACCAGGAAAAGAACAAGATACAGCTCATCGACAAGGAGCTGAGCTATGCGCACGTGGGCAGCAAGGAGGCAAGCTCCTACCTTGCGGCCATGGGCTCTGCGATAAACTATTCGCTCGCGAACAGGCAAATAGTAATGCACAACGTAAGGAAAAGCTTCGAGGAGGTGTTCGGCAGGAGCGCGGATGCGCTCGGCATGGAGCTGCTCTACGACGTAGCGCACAACGCAGCAAAGAAGGAAGAACATACGGTAGATGGGAAAAGAATGCATGTGTATGTCCACAGGAAGGGGGCCACGAGAGCGTTCCCGAAGGGCATGGAGGAGGTGCCGAAAGAGTACAGGAACGTTGGACAGCCTGTGCTGATCCCGGGCAGCATGGGAACTGCGAGCTACGTGCTCTGCGGCCAGGAGGGTTCTATGAAGGAGACGTTCGGCACCACCTGCCACGGAGCTGGCAGGGTCATGTCCAGGCACGAGGCAATACACAGCATACCTGAAAGCAAAACCTTTAGCTCGCTCAGCAACAAGGGGATAGAGATAAGGGTGAGGAGCAGGAAGCTGGTTAGCGAAGAAGCGGAGTGGGCCTACAAAAATGTTGATGATGTTGTGAGTGTGGTGGAGAAGGCTGGCATATCGAACATAGTAGCAAGGAACGTGCCCATGGGCGTAGTTAAGGGATGATGGGCCCTACTGTAGGCAATTAATATAAACCCTAAAATTACAGTTGGGCTTTGGAAACGGTAAGAAGCATGGGCAGTGCGTATCATACACAATCCGGAGGGTCTATGCACATGGAGAGTGTGTACCACACACCATTTACTGGGTTCACAGACCTCATAGAGAAAAGAATTGAAGACGCTGGCATCAGACTGAAAACTATCCTAGACTCGGAGCTCGCAACTCGGAACAACAAGAGCTACGACGACCGTTTTGTATTGGATGCCAAAGATGAAAACAGCAGGACTAGGCTACTATTAGTGTACACCTACAAAAACTACAATGAAAACTATTTCTTACACTGGGCTGACTTCAAAAGGAAATACGGCAGTAAGTACGACATCACGATGATTGTCGAGCACTCACCAAAGTTACACGGAGTCTACAGCAATACGAAGAAGCGCAAGGAGATCCTTGAAGGGCTACTGGCAGATCCGGAATTGAATGCAGGACAAAAACTGAAAATCGAAGACGTGTGCGACAGGCTTTGGTTTGTATGGTTGCCCAACGAGGATAAAAACGACCATTATGCTAAAAACAGCCTCGTTGCCGCTCTGAAATATTTCAAAAAAACATCAGACACATACGGAATGCAAACACTGCGTCGTGACAGGCAATTTACAGCTCAGATGCCTCCTGCGCACTACACACTTTCTCCAGCAGTTCAGAGGCCTGCGACAGAGTAGCTATGTCGCCCAGTTTCCGCAGCAGCAAAGCAGCTTCCCCCATCCTCTTCTGCAGCGCAAGATGCCTTGCCAGGTAGTAGAATGAATTAATCTCATTGATTTCGAGCATACCCCCGAGCACCTTGTCCGTATCCCTCGCTCCGGTTTCCACAGCATAAACAGCATAGGCGTAGCCCACGAGCGCATTCTGCCTATCCATCTGCTTCAGCTCTTCCAGTGCACGCATTGCATCCGTCTTCCTGCGCAGCCTCACGCAGCTCATGAACTTTATGAACAGCAATTGTGCATCAGCGGCTGCATTGCCGGCCTGCGCACCCCCGACAAGCTTTATCACCTTGTAGAAACACTCCTTTGCTTTGGAGGTCAGTTCCAAGCTGTTCCTTACGCTGACCGCATTGGCCTCCATGAATCCATGCAGACCATAATCCCTATTCGCATATTTTGACCACGATGCGCCAGAATAGAACACGCCGAGCAGATAGAGCTGTTCCGGATCTGTGTTGCCCTTGAGCAACTTGCCCGCTTCCGCAACCGCCTCGTCAGGCTTGTTAGCTTTGAGCAATGATGCTATAGGCGCGAATGACGCCCGGGCCCTTCTCTCGTGCTCCGGCGCACTTTTCCCCAAGTCTATGCGCTGCTCACAGAAATTGCAGAACGAGTACGAGTTATTCGAAATGGCAGTCTGCATGCCGCAGTGCGGGCATACTATGCTCTGCGGTGCATACTTGGCAAGCATCTTGGCATATTTGGCTGCGTTCAGCATGCGCTCGTGCAAATATGTGCTTCAACGCTTAAATTGCTTGCCCCTGCTTCTACTTTTTCTGCAACGCTGCGAAGAGGTGCATTTTGGTGAACGGGGCGAGCGGCAGAGTCTGCAACACATTGTATCTTTTCCCTATGCTTGCCATGAACTCATTGTATACAAGCTCGGGCCTCTTTGCGACGTCTATGCTCTGTGACTTTATAGCTACGTAGGCTATGCCGCCCTTCTTGAGGAGCGATGCGTTGATTGCGAGTATTTCTGCCTGGTCCCTGGCGGCTATGTCCTGGTATATGGAATCGTACTCCTTCATCTCGCCCGCATACGCCTCCACGTTCCTCGCGTCCTGCAGCACGGGCAGCATGTTGGGCCTTGCCTCGCACACCTTGAGCAGCTCCCGCATGCTGCGCTCGGCGATCTCCACGCAGCACACTAAGCCCCCCCTGCCCACTATGTCGCTCACATGGCTAGCCGTAGTGCCTGTAGCAGCACCGAGATAAAGCACATTGGAGCCCCGCTTTATCCCAAGCTCGCTAAGGCCGTTTATTATTGCGGCTGCCAGCTTGCTTCTGTACGGGTTCCACATTCTGTACTCCGCGCCGTCGTATTCCACCAGCCCCTCTCCATATACACTCCTACCCCTGACCAGGTTCTTTGTGGCCAGCCTGCCGTCGAGTCTGTATACGCCATCGAATAGCTCCTTTACGTCCATTGGCACACTGCACAACAATCGTGAGTAAAAGTATTAAATCTGGCAACACAGAGTGTATCACGACCTTAATGCTGGAAACCACAACGATAGAGCAGGTAGTTGCTGACGTGTTCGAGATGAGCAGGGAATCTGGAAGCAAGGAAGATCTGCTCGCGAAGTTCGCCACAAGGATAGGGGGCGCCATGGGCATAGAATACGTGCTCGCGAAGGACACCTACTCAGACAGGGGCAGACTCGACGGCCTCGACGAGTTCGTGATGAACACAGGCAAACCGTATGTGGACAACAGGCTAAGCGGCTATTCGGCATTCCCGGAACTGATAAAGCACTACAATCTGGGCTTCAGGAGCTGCATGATGCTGCCAGTGAGCGTCGAGGGCAAGCCCGTCCTCGTAGCCACGTTCCTGTCCAGGCAGGAGGACAGGTTCGACACGGGCACAGTATCTAAGCTCGGCATGGCTGCTGGCGCCCTCGGCTACGCCGTGGCGGCCAAGGCCGAACGGGAGAGGAGCGTCAACCTTGCACATTACTTCGACGCTGCATTCAACACGTACATGGCACAGATGCTGATAGACAGGACCGGCACCATAGTAAAAGCAAATAAGAGCGCCTGCGAGGCGTTCGGCAAGACACAGAAGGAGATGGTGGGCAGGAACATCAACGAGTTCATAGACGCCGACGCTAACATGCTACTCTCACTCCAGGGCTGGCGCACTGCCGACATAAGGGACAGGCTGCAGCGCGGCAGGGTCTTCAGGGCAAGCTGCGGCAATGTGAACGACAGGCTTCTGCACGTCCTGCTCTCAGATTCTACCGAACTGCTGGAGACCAAAGAGAAAGTCAAAGCGGCGGAACAGGGCGCCAACGACGCGTTCGCACTCCTTGCGCCAGACACCAGCATAATGTGGGCCAGCGCGAACATAGAGCGCGTGCTCAAGATAGGCAAGAACGCTTTCGTGGGCAGGAAGCTCACGGATATGATCTACGGCGACAGCAGCTTCGATGCGTGGCTCAAGCAGGTCGACGGGGCCGTGACTAGGGCGCTTCACCTCAATCTAGGCAACGGTGTCTATGCTGATGCAAAAACAGTAATATCAAAAAACTCGTTCGGGGGCTACTCGTGCATGCTGTCAAGCAGCAATCTCGAGAAGTACGCCACTGCAATGCGCGGCGCGCTGGAAGGGCTCATAGAGTCGAGCAACGATGCCATAATAAGCACCGATGCATTCGGCTACGTCAAGTCTATGAATAGGAGCGCGGAACGGCTTCTAGGCTATTCCAACAGCGAACTGAGCGGCACTGCCGTGTCGTCGCTATACTCGGACAACGAGAGCAGGAGCAAGTTCGATTCATCAGTATCCATCGCGAGGAACAGCGGAGTGGTGGAGAACGACTTCGTGAACGCAAGGTGCAAAAGTGGCGAGATTGTGCCCTGCGAGCAGTCCCTGAGGAGCATGCGCGATCCTGATTACAACCTCGTGGGCTACATGATGGTGATCAAGGAGCTGGCCACCAAACAGAAGATGAGCAGGCTCGAGGACTCCAACGAGGACCTCGAGAAGAAGTTCGAGAACGCGAAATCCGAGAGCGAGCTCAAGACGCAGTTCCTGTACAACATATCGCACGACCTCAAGACTCCACTCACCAGCATATACGGCTACGGCAAGCTGCTAGCGAGCGGCTCGAAAGACCTGGATCCGCGCTACAAGGAGTACGCTGACATAATAACCAAAGAAGCGGACAGGCTGCTCCAGCTAATACTCCAGATACTCGATGTGGCCAAGCTCAGCTCTGGCAGGATACAGCTTGACGCGCAGCAGGTCAACTTCAACGACCTGGTAAAGAATCCTGCAATACAGTCGCTGGCAGAGTTCGCAGGAAAGAAAGGCATTGCCTTCGAGGTGGCGATAGGCTACGACGTGCCTGCAATACAGGCAGACCCGAACAGGCTCATACAGGTGTTGGTCAACCTTATAGGCAACGCCATAAAGTTCACGGAACAGGGCAGCATACGCCTGGGAGTTGCCAGGGTGAGCAGCAAGAGCAAGTTCGTGCGGGTCGAAGTCAGGGACACAGGCACAGGCATAAGCAAAGAAGACATGAAGAAGCTGTTCAAGAAGTTCTACCAGGTGCAGAGGAAGGGGCTGACAGTGCAGGAGGGCTCCGGCACCGGCCTTGGGCTCAGCATAGCCAAGGAGATAGTAAACCTGCACGGGGGCAAAATCGGAGTGGAATCCGAACCGGGCAAAGGCAGCACGTTCTGGTTCAACCTGCCCATAGCAGGAGCCGTCAAGAAGAGCAATAGAAAAAAGGCAAAGCAGCAGGAATCGCACAAAGAAACAGACCCACGCTAGCCCGACCGGCCTTCAGGGAGTTACATAGGCTGCGCATGCGTTGAGTATCTTGCTCTGGAAGGCGTATGTGCTGTTCAGCTGCGTGTAGTTGAGCCCGTAGTATACGCCGGTGTATGTCACGCTTGACAGGAAAGAGGAAGAGCTTGTGTTGACGATAGCGACCAGCGCGGCCCCTGTGGACGAGCTCGATGGGGCAGCAGTCTTGTATACCACCGCTACGTTTGGCCCTGAGGAGACGCTGGCGTTGACAGTAAGGCTCCTCGGCACCACCTGGCTAAGGTTCGCGAAGTCGACAGGAGCTGGAGGAGCCGAGCCATGATATGTCCTGTATGTGGAATTGTAGGTGCTCGCATTGCATCCCGGATCCTTTGCGTAGAGCTTCGCATAATTGTTCATCAGCACACCTGTACCTGTGGAGTTTATCAGGCCCATAGCCTTCGCCACTTCCGTCTGACTGCTGTTCTGCGGCTTCACTGTCGTAGTTGAAGCCACACTGCTAGTGGATTGCGGCACCACTATCGTAACGTTTGCGGACGCAACGCCGCTAAGGCTTGATGGATTGGAAATACTGACGCCAGGGCTCACACCGACCCCGAGAACCTCATGGAGCGGAGTTATCTCGACGCTTGCACCTGTGCCGCTGCTAGAAGTGAGCACTATGTTCATGTCAGCGCTCTGCATTCCGAAGGCACTGACGCTCATGCTCTGCGAGGGGGTGAGCGTGAAGCTCACCATGGAGCTATAAAGGAGAGGAACCGCACCCAGTGAAAAAGAGGCCCCGGAAGCCGACGATGAGGTAAGCGTAAGGGCAACCACGCTGCTATTGTAGAGTCTCATGAACACAGTCTGGTTCTGGCCCAGCGACAGGCTCTGCGCGCTTGAGACTGTGATTACGCTGGGGAAAGCGAGCGAGTAGATGGCATACACTACTATCAGAAATACTATGGCAAGCAATATCAGCCTGCCCAGCTTGAACTGACCTCTTGCATGCACCTGGCTTGCCTTAGAACGCATACGATTGCCTGCAAAGGTTTCTGCAAGAACCAATATTATTCTTTCGTTGCCCAATAGGCTTGCGACCAGGGGAGATGATGAAAGGCATAGAGGATGTAGAATCCGACATTATGTCGATGGTTAACGACAGGCAGGAAGTCACTTACAATGAGCTCAAAGACTACGTTACGGAGCTGGACGCGGACAAGGAAACACTGGACAGGGCGCTGCTTGAACTGGAGAAGGCAGGCGCTATAGCCTCCAGGAGCAGCGGCGGCATACCTACTTATTACATGCTGCAGGAGCAGCAACCTATAAAACGCGTCTTCGTTGTCGAGGACGACCCGGCAATAAACAAGCTGATGGCGCTCTCCATAGGCGGCGGCTACCAGACAACACAGATATACGACGGCAAGGAGGCGATAGAGAAGATAAAATACCAAAAGCCGGATCTAGTCATACTGGACCTCATGCTGCCCGGAGCCGACGGCCTGGAGGTGTGCAAGACCATAAAGACCACGCAGGGACTCAAGGACATAACTGTGATAATAGTAAGCGCGATGGACGCTACAAGCAACAGGTTCAAGGGCATAAAGTACGGGGCCGATTACTACATAAAGAAACCATTTGACCCCGACGAACTCGGAAGCCTAGTGACCATATTCCTTAAGAAGAAAGGCAAGAAGTTCGATCCGCTCATAGACCTGCCGAACGAGGAACGCATATCAGGCACGATGGAGAAGGCAGTGCGCGGCGCAGACAGCGACTACAGCATAGGGAGGCTACGCGTCGACAACCTGGCCAACTTCGCGGAGCGATTCGGCAACGACGCAGGCATAACGATACTGCGCCTCGTATCGCAGCTGCTGCAAGACAAAGTGCGTGACAACGGCGGCGAGACTTTCGTGGGCTTCCTGAACGGTGATGATTTCGTGATAGCAGGCAACGGTGGCAGTGTGGAGAAGATGGTCGAGAACATAAAGCAGGAGTTCCAGAACGTGCTTCCCTTCGTGTACCAGAGCGAGGGCTACAAACCCATAGAGCTCGGCATAGAGGATACGTACACGGCCCAGAACCCCACGCTTTCGCTGACTTACTCTGAAATAAAGCGCGAGACGCTCATAGCCAGACGCGCCGAGGTGCTCAAGGAGAAAAGGGCCAGTGGAGACATAGGCTCATACACGTACGATGAGCTGAGGCGCATGCTGGGCAGCGACGAACTCGACATAACCATAACTAGAGACAGCAACGGCGTCAAACTCTCTGTGGGCAAGGGAGCCGGAAGGCAGGGTTAGAACCAACCGCTCACTTGAATCTTATAGAATCGAGATTCATTGGGGCGCGCGCCTCTACGTGGAACCTCGCGCCCATTGTCCTCGCCAGGTCGTCGCATCTCGCCTCCTCGCCGTGCATCGTGAATATCCTCTTCGGCTGGCCGGGCCTCAGGTTCTGGACGAAATTTAGCAGTTGGTGCCTGTCACTGTGACCCGAGAAGGCATCCACCGTGGCCACCTGCATACGCACGTTGATCTGCACGAGCTTGCCGTCCTCTCCCGGTAGCGCTATCTCCTTGAAACCGTTCTGTATCTTCCTGCCCAGCGAGTTGGTGCTGTTGTACCCAACGAACACTATCGCGTTGCGCTCGTCCTCTGCGAGTGCCTTGAAGTATTCGAGGCTCGTGCCTCCGTTGAGCATGCCTCCGCTCGCCAGTATGACAGCGGGCCCCTTATCCACTATCTCCTGCCTCTCGCCCTTCGCCACCTCGAAGATCTCGCTCTCGAAAGGAGAGTTGTTGCTCAGTATCCTGTGCTGCAGGCTCGCCTTGAGATATTCCGGATAGGCAGTATGTATTGCAGTGGCCTCCAATATCATGCCATCAAGGTAGACGGGCACGTCGAACTTGAACATTGGGTTGCCCTCAGCGTACGACTCCAGGGTAAGCATGAGCTCCTGCGACCTGCCTACCGAGAAGACAGGGATGAGCACCTTGCCGCCGCTTTCCGTCACGCGCTTTATGAGCTGCATCAACTGCACCTCCGCATCCTGCCTATTCACACCTATGTTCTTCGGGCCTCCATACGTGCTCTCTATGAAAAGCGAGTCTATTCGTGGGTACCGCGTGTCGGCCTGGTCCAGCAGCCTTGTGAACCCGTACTTCATGTCTCCAGTGTGCACCACGTTGTACATGCCTTCGCCTATGTGGAGGTGCACCACCGAACTGCCGAGTATGTGCCCGGCATTATGATACGTGAGCTTGACCTCCTCCGTGACGTTCGTCACCTCGCCGTAGTCTCTGGTCACCATATGCGCGAGCATCTTCTTCACGTCCTTCTCCTCGTACAGCGGTGTGCCGCCGCTGCGCTGCACCAGTTTCATGTAGTCGAAGAGCAGCAGGGCAGCGAGATCCCTCGTGGGCGGTGTGCAGTACACGGGCCCATCGTAGCCGAACTTGAAAAGGTAGGGCACAAAGCCTATGTGGTCCATGTGCGCGTGCGTGAGTATGACAGCGTCGAGGTCGTTTATGGTTATGTTGGCGCTGTCAAGATACGGGAACGCCTTGTTTGTGTCACCGGTCACCGCGTCCAGTCCCCTGACGGCAGGCTCAGGACTAACTCCGCAGTCTATTATCATCTTCGAGTGATTGGTCTCTATCAAGAGGCTGCTCCTGCCCACTTCTCTGAAGCCGCCGAGCGCCGTGGCCTTCACCCACTCGCTCTGCACCATAGGCTGGTTTATCTTCTTGCCTATCGTGGTCAGGAACTTCTTCCTGAACTCGCTCTCCTTGACGAGCAGCTGGCGCACTCCCTTTATTACATCGCTGTTCATCGTGGGTATGCGCAGAACCTTCGGCACCCATCCGGTCTCTATCACTATCCTTATCAGCGTGCTGCCCCCCTTGCCTATGACGAGGCCGGGCTTCATGGCCTCGATCTGCACCTCGTTGAACTCAGGCACGTATCTTATTGTCTCTGCGTTGATCCCTGCTTCCTGTGGCACTATCTCCAGTATCTTCGCAGTGGCCTTCTCGGGATCCGAGAGGCTCGCCGTATCGCTCCTCACTATCAGTTTCTTCTTGACGCTCGCGGATATGCCCTTTATAACGTTCTCGCTGCCATACATCGCGGCTACGTTCTTTACGTACACAGCCACGTCCGGACCCTCGAACTCGGCCTTGGTGAGTCCAGCTTCGCTGGGCACCAGCGACTTGACTGTTTCCAGTATGCCCTTTGCTTCTACTTTCTCTTCTGCTTCCAAATATATCAACTTGCTCACAGGCGCGCATCTGGATGCGCGCACCCGGCTATACTAAAAATGAAACTGGCTACTTTGCCAAAAGCTTGTCTATCTCTTCCTTCCCATACTCCTTGAAGCCCTTCCTGGATATCACAGCGAGCCTCATCTCGCCACCCGTGGCGGAGCTGCGCTTCATCGCTGCTGAGAGCGCCTTGACCGTGTGCTTCAGCCCCTCCTGCACGCTCATGCCAGGGGTATACACACTGTCCAAGTATCCGAGCGCAGACATCATGCCGCTGCCTATCGAAGTATACTTAGCTTGCTTGCTGGCGCTGCCTATAGGGTCTATATCATATAGTTCGGCGTCGCCCTTGTTGAGGCCGCCCACTATCAGGAACGCGTACGCGAACTCGTTCGCGCTCTCGCGCATTATGAAGCCTAGAAGCGATGCGGCGGAAGTCGGCGACAGTGGCCTGCCCTCTGTCATCTTGTACATCTCGTTCTGCACCTTGAGCAATTTCACCACATACTCGGCATATCCGGCCACGCCAGCTATCAGCACGCCCAGGTTGTCGTCTATCTTGTACAACTTTATGCTGGCATCGCTCTCTATGAAGTCTCCCATCGTGCTCCTGCTGTCTGCACCCAACACTATGCCATCGCTGCACACTATGCCTACGGTGGTCGTACCCTTTTTCAGTGTCTCTGACACCTCTTTCATATCGTACATATGTTCACCAATCCCTTCAATCCCTCTGACGAGTAAAGCAAAGAAAGAAAACAGAAGAAGTCAATCAACTATTAAGCTACCGTTACCTATAAAATACTTGCCTTTCTCGCTCATGACCTCGGCATAGGCGAACGTCCTATACACGTCGGTCACCTTGACCTTGTACGCCTTGCCTATCCTCGTTTTCGCGTTCTTCACGAAGACAACCATGCCGTTCACGGTCCCGATACCCTCTCCTCGCATGTTCTTGGCCCTTATGTCTATGTCGTACATCTCGCCCTGCAACAATTCACCCACCATGCCTTCACCCACTTTACCCAGTGCACCCACCCTCATCCTTAAAAGGTGCAATACCATTCTGTTGAAGAACAAATATAAGCGTTGTGTGCCGTTTCTTTGCCCTGCATACCACCAAGCCACCTGACACACCATGTAAAAACTCTTTACAAGGCAAGCACTGCGTTTATGCTTTTCTGAAGCTGCACCGCGCGCGCATTCGCAGGCATTAATAAGCATTGAAGGAGCAGCAGCAATATGCAGCCTGAAAAGGAATCTCTGAGCAGCAGGAGCACTAGAACGTTCTCAACGCTCACCATAGGCAGGGTGCTGGCGCTGCTCATAGGTATCGCCAACGTAGTGGTGGTGGCGAGGCTGCTCGGCCCGCAGCTCTACGGAGTATTTACTGTGGCGTTCGCCTTCTTCGCGCTCATGACATCAGCATCGAACTTCGGCTTCGGCCAGTACCTGGTGAAGCACCTCTCGCAGGCCGAGGACAACGACGACGCGAAGGCGTTCTCCAAGGCACTAGGCTCGAGCTACTTCTCGGTGATTGTGATAGGCCTGCTGCTCACCCTCTTCGCGATGGGAATAAGCGGCCTTGTCCAGGGTTTCGAGAACGGCACGGGCGTTACGCTCCCGCTGCTGGTCACGGCCTCAGCCACAATATTCTTTTCGATGCTCTACGGCACGTCTGACAGTGCGCTGATAGGCATAGGCAAGAACGCGGCGGCTATAGCACTGGAGAACATAAGGTACATTGTTGCCATAGCCGTATCGGTTGCACTCATACTCATGGGCTACGGTGTGCTCGGCGCCATAGCAGGCGTTTTCGTAAGCTACGCCTTCTCCGCAGCGCTTGGCACGTATCTCGTATTTGCGCAGGCGCAGAGGCGCATGCACGTTGGAGCCCTGTGGCCTAGGCCGAAGGACCTGCGTGAGAGCCTAGGCTTCTCACTGCCCATAGCGGGCAACAACCTGCTTACAGGCAGCATGACGAGCATCGCCACCCTAGTGCTCGGCTTCTTCATCTCTGCGGATCTCCTGGGTAACTTCGGCGTGGCTACGAGAGCCAGAAATACGCTCGCCGTATTCTACACAACGGCCGCGTTCTC
The DNA here is from genome assembly GCA_027328425.1 of Microcaldota archaeon. GTDB lineage: Archaea > Micrarchaeota > Micrarchaeia > Micrarchaeales > CABMGC01 > JAJYVH01. The sequence continues at coordinate 48,202 of DAHVUT010000017.1, forward strand.
GATACTGCCTACGCTCAGCATAGCGGCAACAAGGAAGGCTGGCACTAAGGGCAGAAGCCTGGAGGAAGTGTACAACAAGACCATGGAATATGCGATGCTCTCCGGCACTCCAATAATAGCATACATAGGCGTGTTCGCAGCGCCGCTTGTCTACCTGCTGCTCTCCACATCGTATGCGTCCGCCCCGCTATATCTCAGCCTTGTCTCTCTCGGTACCATAGTGGGGCTCGTCGGAACGCTTGCCACCAGCATATTTGTGGCCACCAACAACACTTCAAAGCTGCTCTCGTATGCAGCGGCAGCCACAGCAATACAGCTTGCGGCTCTCGCTGCACTGATCCCGAGCTTCGGCGTGATCGGCGCGATAGTGGCCGTGTTCTTCATCGGCAGCCTGGCATACGACTACCTCTTCCTGAGGGGCGTGCGCGTGGCTCTGAAGATGCACACGCAGTACAGGCGCCTTGCAGTCGTGCTTCTCAGCAACGCGGCACTTGCGCTCGTCTTTGCGGCAGGCCTGCTGCTCCATAATTCGCTCGCCGAGCTCGTATATGGCGTAGTTGCATTGGCGCTCGCATACCCTGTGTTCCTAGTGGCGTTCGGGATCATAGGAAGGGAAGAGATAACGATGCTGGGCGACGCTTCGGGGCACATGCCTGCAATGAAGAGACTGGCAAAGCCCGCGCTTGCTTACTTCTCCTTCCTTGACCGCAGCATGCATCACGCAAGCCGAACGATTCAAGTATAGAACGTCATGTTCATCACTCCGATGCCACTGTAGGGGTTGCTGCTGTTGGCGGCAGACACGAACACCACCTGGTTTATGCCTGCATACATGGGGAAGCTGAGCGTGTAGGCGGAAAGCGTCGTATTGAGCTGCAGGGACGTGTACTGCTGGCCGTTCAAGTACACATATGCGCTCTTCTTGCCATTCGGAGATTCTGCGAGCATGGTGAGCTTTACCGATTGGTTCTTCGGAGAGTAAACGTCCACGTACGTCTGGCCCTGTCCGAACCAAGTGTCCTGGAAGGTGGCATTGCAACTCGATGCCGATGTGCAGAAGGTCCAGCCTGGCTCCCAGATGCTTATGGGGTAGAACGCGTGCGGATCTCCTATCAGCACGGGAGTGTAAGCTGCAATCGACGTGCCTGCGCTCGAGAGCGCGTTCGCTGTGGAGAAGACAAGCGTTGTGTTGTCTATATAGGCTGGGTTGCCGAAGAGGCTCGCAAGGTAGCTCGCCAGCTGCTCCAGTTCGGTGAGGTTGTAGGCCTGCCTGTCTACAGAAACGAATTGCGTGCCATAGAGGCGCAGCAGCAGCTTCGTCACGTTGCTGTAGTTCTCAACTATCGGCGAACCGTACATTAGCCCGGCTCCGTTTTGCAAGTAATAAGCCGAAGCGGCGAGCGGTATTATCTCGTCGGAGACGTTCTGGCTCACGTTCGGCCTTGCCGCGTAGCCGCCCAGTATGGGCTTGCCCAGTGCAGTCTGGTAGTACATGTTGAGCCCCGGGAACATTTGCGGCACCCTGCTCGTGTAGTTGGCCAACGCCGGAAGCACGAGAGTGGTGAAGTTCGAAGTGTAATTGCCCAACTGATAGTAGGCGATAGGTATTGTGGTGCTTGCGACGAGCTGCTGCGCCGCGGAGCCTGACAGCGGGGTGCCGTTGTATTCGACGAGTATGAGGAACGACACTGCTATGATGAAGAGCATCCGCTTGCGTTGCGTGCCCAGCAGCGGGTGCCTCTCAATGCTTTTGATGCCAAGTGCGGCCAGGATTGCAAGGCCTATGGTCGCAAAGAAGAAGAAGCGGTCGGGTTCCCTGATTATGTTGAATATAGGGATATAACTGTACAGCAGATATGGCAGCGGAAGGTTGCTCACGGTTCCGTACACCTGGAGCATCGGGCCCAGAGCCATTACCCCGCCTATGAAAGCCACAATCGACCATATCAGGCCATGATGCATGCCCTCTTCGCTCCTGTGCTTCCACACGTAAACCAGTCCAAGCAACGCAAGCATGAGCACCGTGTAGCCTATGTATGCGACACGCTCGGTTATGTCGGGCGCATATATCACATAGTAGCTGCTCGAAATGCCTGAGAATATGCCGTTGTAGTAGCCGGGCAGGAAGAACGACGCCAGATCCACGCTCCACACTTCGTTGTACAACACGCTGGACTGCCTCAGTGTGGTGCTTACCGCCTGCGGGAAGTAGGGAAGCAGCGACAGTATGAATGGCGCCGAGAGCAGCAGGACCAGCACCGCCATCTCGCCGAGCATAAGGAACGACTTCCAGCTGAGCACGGTGCGCCTGTCCCTGCTTATCGCGTACAGAACGAGTACGACTATGGCGAAGAACAGCGTGAGTATGCCCTGCTCTACATCGCCAAAGAAAGTCAGGAGCACGAACGACACGGCTGCGCCGAAGACGTAGACCTGCTTCTTTCTGTCCAAAGCAAGCAGGAGCAGGAGCATGAACAAAGGTATGAACTCTACCATCGCCCAGTTGAGGTGTCCGTAGGCCTGCGTTATGTGCATCGGGCTGAACGCGAACACGAGTCCTGCAACGAAGGCTGCATACTTGTTCTTCACTATGTAATCGGCCAGCATGAACATGAAGAGCCCTGAGAGTATGAAAGCAAGGAAGAAGAGCGTGTTGAAGGCCATGGCCCTGTTGATCAGCTGCAGCGGCCACGAAAGTATGCCGGCAAGCGGCATGATTGACTGGCCTGCGAGCGCGGCGCCGACAGGGAAAATGATGCCGCTGTAGAAGTAAGGCGACGTGTGCGATACGAAGAGCGAGTACGGAACGTGCCACAGGTATGCGAGTGCCTGGTATGTGTCGCTCGAATTTGTGAACACGACGTTGCTTCCGAAGGCAACGGGCCAGAACAGGACAAGCGAGACGAACAGGTAGGCTATGAAAGCCAGGGCTAGCGGGTTGTGCAGCAGGTCGGCCAGCCGCTTCTCCATTTGCATGCAGCACTTAATGTGTTAATTAATATAAAGCAAGCATACCTTTCGTATCTGCCCTGTTTGTGCAGGTGCATCGCGGGGCGTCAGGATGGGCAACAATGATTACTCACACTTCACGATAGTGATACCAACGCTAGATGAAAAAGGCACTATCGGAGCGTTGGTAAGGCGCATAGAAGCAGAATATGCGGGAGCACGCGTAATAGTGGTGGACGATGGCTCTGGCGACGGCACGAAGGAAGCGGTGGAGGCGCTAGCGAAACGGTACAGGAACGTAATGCTTATAGACAGGCACGGGGAAGGCAGGCCGCGTGGACTCACGGCCAGCGTGGTGGAGGGTATAGAGAAGTGCAGCACGAAGTACTTCGTGGTGATGGACGCTGACATGCAGCATCCTCTGGAGAAGGTGCGACGGCTCGCTGACATGCTGGAGAAGGGCTACGACGCTGCTGTTGCGGAGCGCGAGAGCGTGACCGGCTGGGCGCTGTACAGGAAGATAATATCCAAGGCGCTGATTCTGATAGGGCAGCTTGTTCTGAACGCAAGGGGCAAGGAAGCATGCGGCGACATATTCTCGGGCTTCTTCGGCATGAGAAGGAGCCTGTTCATGCGCGTGCACAGAGACAACAGGCAGAGGTTCGTGGGCGAGGGCTATAAGGTGCTCTTCGACTTCCTGAAATGCGTCGACAAAGGCACACTCAGGATAGGCGAGGTGCCTTACGTGTTCCGGGTCAGGGAATCAGGAAGGTCCAAGGCAGGCTACAGGCAGGGAATCGCATTGCTGAAGTCGTTCGTGAGCTGACTGCGCCCTGATCACAGCAGCGCATAGGCAACGAAGACAGGCGCAAGCAGGATCGATATCGTGCTTATCACCTTTATCATCGAATTCAGCGCCGGGCCCGCTGTGTCCTTGAGTGGGTCGCCAACGGTGTCCCCAACTACTGCCGCCTTATGCGCTTCGCTTCCCTTGCCACCGAACTTGCCCGTCTCGATGTACTTCTTTGCGTTGTCCATAGCTGCTCCGCTGTTGGCCATGAACAGAGCCATCATGAAGCTCGTTGGTATCATGCCCACTATCAGGCCGCCGAGTGCAGCCTTGCCAAGCACCAGGCCCACGATTACAGGAGTGATTATGGCTACAAGCTCCGGGACCACGAGCGACTTGAGCGCATTGACCGTTGCTATGTCCACGGCCTTCGCGTAATCAGGCTTGGCTTTGCCCTGGAGCAGGCCCTTGATCGTTCTGACCTGCCGCCTGACCTCTTCTACCATGAGGTTCGCCGTGTGCCCCACCGCCTCCATGAGGAACGATGAGAACACGAACGGGAGCATGGCCCCGAGGAATATGCCTATCGTCACTATAGGGTTGAGCGCATCTATCGTGGTGAGGCCCACTGCCTGCGCGAATGCGACGAAGAGCGCAGTAGCCGAAAGCGCTGCGCCGCCTATGGCGAAGCCTTTCGTCGTAGCTTTGGTTGTGTTGCCGACCGCGTCGAGCTCATCAGTCACACGCCTGATTCTATGCTGCAATCCGGCCATCTCTGCTATCCCACCCGCGTTGTCCGTTATTGGCCCGAACGAGTCGATGGTCAATATCGTAGCGGTGAGCGAGAGCATGCCTACTGCGGCTATGCCTATACCGTATACTCCAGCAGCATAGTAGCTGATGAATATTGCAGCCACTATAAATACAGCAGGGAAGAAAGTAGTCCTAAGGCCTATGGACAGGCCCATTATCACGTCCGTGCCCGCGCCTCCCTTTGCGGCCTCCGCAACTTTCACCACCTGCCTCCTTCCGCTTCCCGTGTAGTAATCCGTTATGGCGAATAGCAGTATTGCGAGCACCAGGCCGGAGAGTACGGCCGTGAAGTAGCTCATCGATGCTCCTGTAAAGTAAGTGACCGCAAAATCTATTATCGCTGAGAAGACGACAGCAGCGCCTATGCCCTTGTAGAGCGTGAGCGTAGGCGTCCTGCTCTTCATCTTTAGGAATATCATGCTAATCAGGCTGCCGACGACGCCTGCTGATGCTATGTACAACGGGTAGGCCAGGTTGAGCACCGCGCTCGACACGCCTATCGCTATGAGCAACGCAGCCACGAGCGTCACAGCATAGCTCTCGTAAACGTCTGCCGCCATTCCTGCGCAGTCTCCCACGTTGTCGCCAACGTTATCGGCTATCACCGCCGCATTCCTTGGGTCGTCCTCCGGCAGATTGAGTTCTGTCTTGCCCACCAGGTCTGCGCCCACGTCAGCCGACTTCGTATATATGCCGCCACCCACACGGGCGAAGAGCGAGACCAGCGAAGCCCCAAAGCCGTAGCCTATCAGTATCGCCACGCTGCTTACCGTGAGATAGCCGAGCAGCAGGCTTATGCCTATCAGGCCGAAACCTATGGCAGCGAAGCCAGTTACGGAGCCCCCAAGTATTGCAGTGTAGAAAGCATTGTGCATTCCTTTCTCGGCCGCCTTGGCTGTTCTTGTGTTGGCGCGCACCGCCACGTTCATGCCAAGGTATGCAGTAGCATAAGCTGTTATGGAGCCTGTGAGGAAAGCTATTACGTACTGCCAGCCGTCCTTCAGCAGGAAGAACAGGGCGACTGATATCGCCACTATGAACACGCCTATTGTTATGCCCTGCCTGTTCAGGTATGCGCTCGAACCCGCCTTTATCGCGTCCGTTATCTCCTGCATCTTCCTGTTTCCAGGATCCTTCCTCAGTGTCACCGCTGCAGCTATCAGCGAGAACGCCAGGGCTATCACTCCGAAAGCCAAACTATAGTCGTAGAATGCCAAAAACAGCACCTTGCAAGCTATCCGAAAACAAAGTATTTAACTCTTCGGAGTGGGAAAACCCACACCATTTATGGGCGGGATGAGAGTGAGGGGCAAAAAGGCAGATGAATACAGCATCACATAACGACGACAAAAAGGGGATAGATATTAATTTTGATAGGAACATCAACCGCATACACGTAGGCAGAGTGGAAGAAGGCCGCAAAACTAACCACCTGCATAAATAAAGCTGAATCGGATGCAGTGCGGGGGCGGAATAGGGAGGGGCACTCCCGAATTCAGGCCTGTCGAGAGCCCGTCGGGCGTTTCTTTGAAGCAGAAAGCCCACACCCTTTAGGGGTGGGAGCATGCCACACAGCTACCCTATCTCGAAGCCACCGGGTGGCAGGTGCTGCATTATATAGTCCACGTCACTGTAGCCCAGTCTCTTGGCTATCTGCTTGGCTGCATCGGACTTCTTCATCTTCCCGGGGAGCAGCCTTAGTCCCTTTGCCTTGCTCGACGCAATATATGTGGTAAACGGCATTATGGCGAGCCCGGTTACGTCGACGTGCACCTCCAGCGGGGAGAGCGATATGTAAGCGTACTGCGATGCAAGCTGATTCTGCAAGTTCACGATGCCCTCCTCCATCACTGCCGCCAGTTCCAACTTGACGCTTTTGTGCCACTCCCTCTCACCTGAAATCAGGAAGCTGCCTGTCGCAAGATAGCCCTTGCCCCCTGACTTCGAGACCTGATCGTGCTTTGCGGCGAAAACGTCCACGCTGGACTGGCCCGTCTCCCACGCCTTGGAGAAGCAGGCCGCGAACTGTGCTGCCTCGTCCCGTGACTGCTGCGGAGAGCCCTCGCCCTTCTTGAGTATCACCACTGACGCGCCAAAGATGCTGGCATGCAAGAAGAGATCTCCGGGCTGGAAGTATTTTGCCACCACCTCTTCGTTCTGCTGTGCGCTCCTGCCGCCTATGGCCAGCAGTCCGGTGCTGGTAAAGAACCAGTAGAACTTCTCGTACCACTCCCTGTCCTGCTTCCTCTTCACTTCCCTGCGCACGACACTCTCCTTCTCCAGGCCGGCGAGCTGCTCCTCGAGCCGCCTTGCCGCCTGCTCCGCGCCCTCACGCTTCCGCTCTGCGCCCTTCGCTCTTTCAAAATAAGCATCCGCATTCTGCTGGGCAGACTTGGTGTAATTCAGCTCGACGTCCATGGGTCGCGCCCGCTAGAGGTTTATTGCGGCCTCCACTACCAAGTATATTATGTAGCCCACTACGCCCAGCGCTATGGTGCCGAGCAGCACTATCTTCAGCGTGCGCTTAAACTCGTTCATGCCCGGCTTGTAGCTTATACTCAGTATTCTGCCCGCGTCGTCCCAGAACTGCCTTATCTTGGGCAGCGGATTAAGGTTCATGCATAGCATACGCTGCGCAATTTATAAAACAAGATGCGGCTAGCCGAACATCTCATCGAGGTCGGCCGCCCCTTCCGTCTTGGCCTGCGCCCTCGCCTCCTCTGCTGCGTAGTTGGCATACTCCACGCCCCCCATGACAACCATAACCTTGAGCGCGCTCTTCTGCATGCTCGGCTCTATCCTCGCTCCCCACTTCAGCATCGCCTCGTCGCTGATCCTGCTCGACACTTCCTGAAATATAGTCTCCGCCTCGTGCAGCGTTAGGTCCTGCCCGCCTATTATGTTGACAAGCGCCTTCTTCGCCGTTGTGAGGTCCACGTCAAGCAGCGGGCTCTTCAGCGTGTTCTCCACAGCTATCACCGCCCTGTCCTTGCTCTGCATGCCGTTGCTCTCGCCCACACCTATCACAGCGTAGCCCGAGTCCTTTAGCACGCTCTTCAGGTCAGCGAAGTCTATGTTCACCATGCCCGGCTTAGTTACCATTTCCACTATGCCCTTGGCCGCGCTTGCGAGCACCTCGTCGCTGACCTTGAACGCCATGTTGAGCGGCAGATCCGGAGCTATGTTGAGCAACTTATCATTCGGTATTATTATCGTAGTGTCGGTGGCGCGCTTCAGTTTCTGCAGGCCCTCCAGTGCAACGCGCATCCGCGCCCTCCCTTCCGTGGAGAAAGGGAGTGTGACTATTCCTACAGTAAGCGCGCCAGTTTCCTTGGCCTCATGCGCTATTATAGGCGCAGAGCCTGTGCCTGTGCCGCCGCCAAGTCCGCACGTGACGAAGACAAGCTGCGCATCGCCTATGGCGTGCCTTATCTCATCTTTGGTCTCGTGGGCCGCTTCCTCACCTACCCTTGGGTCGCTGCCGGCTCCAAGACCACGGGTAGTCTTCTTCCCTATGAGTAGCTTGCGCTGGGACCTAGTGCGCAGCAGGTGTTGCGCATCCGTGTTTGCGGCTATGAGCGTCGCACCTTCTATGTTAGACTCTGCCATCCTTGTTACAGTGTTGGAACCGCTGCCGCCCGCGCCGACTATGTATATCTTCGGCTTTGATGACTCTATGAACTTCAAAAGTTCTTCATCGTCCTGCGAAACAAACTCCTCTGCCATCGAAATTCCCTGTCGCCTGTTCTCTATGTGCAAGAAAGATTAAAAGACATTTGCGCTGGATGCGAGGGCCCGGGAGGCTCAAGCGGCGCTCCAGAACCACGGCAGTATGTTGAGCAGTATCGACACTACCACGAGCGCCGCGAGCGCATTGAGCACTCGCTTGCTCCTTATGCTGTTCTTGTAGATGCGCCAGCCGTCGAAGAACGGAAGCGGCAGCAGGTTGAAGATCGCCACAAAAAAGTTTAGGCCGAAGGATAGCACAAATATAGCGAAGAAGAAATTGGCTGCCTGGTAGCCTGCGGTCTGCACAGCTGGCGCGGTGAGTATGCCGAGCTCGCCCGTGCTTTCCGGGACTATGCCTATCGTGCCATTGCTCGTCCGCAGCGTTACATGCGTGCCCGCCACATACGCTGCCTCTACGTTGGCGAGGTCGTACGAGTTGGCTATGCTAGCGTTGTTCCAGCCCGTAATCACTGTACCGTTGGGTATGATGCCGTATGCGGGATAGCCCTTCACCGTGTGCGTGACGAGCACGCCACCAGTGCTTATGCCCGGGAACACAAAATAGATGGTTGCCAGGGTGAGGACAAAGAAAAACAGGCACGTGAGCATGTTTGCCGATACGCCGGCTACGGAGATGCGGTCCTGTGCCTGCTTGCCCAGCTTCCCGACCTGCTTTTCGTCAGGCTCTACGAAGGCGCCCAGGGGCACTATGCCAAAAAGTATCGCCCCTATTGACTTTATCCTTATCCTGGCTATCTTAGCTAGGACGCCGTGCGAGAACTCGTGCACCACGAGCAGCAGTATCAGCGTCACCAGCCCCGCAAAGAGCGGTATCGTCAGGCCCGGTATGAGCGGCGCAACCCCAGGCACCTGGCTCGTTAGCAGCGCCGGATTCGGATGTTGCGTCAGCAGACCAAAAACAAACAGGAGCGTTTCGTAGAGTATGGATACACCGCTGTAGAATATCAGGAATATTGTTGCGGCGCTGAACCCACCTAGCACGCTGAGGAGCACGAGCACGTAAAAAAGAATGCTGGGCCCCGCACTCGCCGAGGCGGCAGAGATGTGCGACGTTATCTGCGGTATGCTGATGAAGTCAAGCACGAGCGACAGGTATGGGAAGACAAACACGAGTATAAGAATTATGCTTATAATGCCCACAAGTATTGCCTTCTTACTCAGCCTGTTCCTGAACATGAGCAACGATGCTGCGCCGAAGCTGAATGCGAGCCCCCAGTCTGCAAAAGCGAGCCACGCGCCCTGCCACCGCTTCGAAAGCAACTCTATCGCCTTTATGCCGCGCTTGCCGCCGAGCATGTATGCACCATACGAGTCCTTTACGCCGTTCGCCCTGGCTATCAGCCTGCCCGAAACAGCGAGCACGAACAGGGCAGCCAACACCCTGACCACCACGTCTCCGTTGTAAAGCACAAGGAATGCAAGCACTAGAACCGACACCGCGGCCACTGATACTGTCACCGCAGTCCTCTGGGCCATATCATGCCTGCCCGTTTTCTTGGCATCTCCGCCCCTTGCCATAACATCACATTTTTATCTTAGCTCAAATATATTAGGCTAGGTGTGTTGGGAATGCACGAATGCGAGATTTGCGGCAAGCGTGCCGAAACTGTTTACGAGATAGATTTCGAGGGCGTGCGGACGCTGGCCTGCGAGAAGTGTGCGAAGGGCAGGCAGGTCATGGGCGTACTCGGGCAAAAGAAACAACCTGAAGCTCGGGGCGACAAGCGGGCGGTTCAGCAGGCGTATGAGGCGGTGAGCGAGGAGCTGGCCGATAACTATGGTGAGCTCATCAGGAATGCAAGGGAACGCATGTCACTTCCGCTGAAGGTGCTTGCCGAGCGCATAAGTGAAAAGGAGAGCACGCTCGCCAGGGTTGAGAAGCAGGAAACATTGCCCAGCGAGAAGACGAGGAAGAAGCTGGAGAAGGAGCTTGGGATAAGGCTAATAGTTAAGGTGCCCGCAAGCCCCAGGCAGCCGCAGCACGAACAAGACAAAATAACGCTGGGAGACATGATAAAGCCAAATAAGGGCGGGGACGAGTGAGTGGCAGTCGAGCTCGGACCGCTTGTCACTGGCGTTAAGGAGGAAATATCTTTCGACCAGCTTGCAAACAGGGTCATTGCCGTAGACGCGTACAACACCATTTATCAGTTCCTCTCGATAATCAGGGGACCCGATGGTATGCCGCTCAGGGACCAGAACGGCGCCACAACGAGCCACCTGTCCGGACTTTTCTACCGCACCATAAGCCTGCTGGAGCACAAAATAACGCCAGTCTTCGTATTCGACGGCATGCCGCCCGCGCTCAAGCAGCGCACTCTTGAGGCGCGCATGCACAGGCGCGAGATTGCTGCAAAGGAATGGAGCGATGCACTCAAGAAGGGAATGATGGAGGAGGCGAGGCAGCACGCAATGGCAAGCACAAGGATAAACAAGGAGATAGTGGAGAGTTCCAAGAGGCTGCTCGACCTCATGGGCATGGCGCACATACAGGCGCCGAGCGAGGGCGAAGCTGAGGCGTCGCACCTCGCTTCGGATGGGCTCGTCTACGCGAGCGCCAGCCAGGACTACGATCTTTTCCTCTTCGGCTCGCCTATAGCCGTGAGGAACCTTACAATAACAGGCAGGCGCAAACTACCTAGGAAGAATGTGTTCGTGGACGTACACCCGGAGCGCATAGAGCTGAAGAGGCTGCTCGCCAGCCTGGGCATAACGCACGAGCAGCTGGTGTGGCTAGGCATGCTCGTAGGCACAGACTTCAACGAGGGCGTGCCCGGCGTGGGGGCCAAAACGGCGCTGAAGATAGTCAGGGAGAAGAAAACGTTGCGCGAAGTGGTGAGCGCGGCAGAAGCCAAGTACGGCGCATCGTTCGAGGCAGATCCGGAGGAGATAGAATCCATTTTCCTGAACCCTGAAGTCAGGGAGATTGAGCAGGGTGAGTTCAACTCGCTACTCAAGAATGCAAAGCCGGACAAGGAGGCACTTCTAAGATTCATGTGCGACGAGCACGGCTTCTCCAAGGAAAGGGTCGTGAAGTTTGCAGACACGTTGGTAAGCTATAAATCTGCTGCTGGACAGAAGGGAATAGGAACGTGGGTATAGCCCAATGCAGGCTGCATAGTCAGGCTATGCTGCTGTACATCTTGTCGTTGAACTCGTAGGCCGTTATGTTGGTGTCCTCGGCAAAGCCCATGGCTGCAAGCAGCTCCTGCTTGCTTCCGAACTCCTGCAACCCGCTGCCCGACCTCATGAGGAGCAGTTTGCTGTGGAATTCGCAGTATGCCGCAGACTCGCTTGCTGCGTCCTTCACCACTGTTATTATCTTGGCTGAGATATTACCCAGGCCTATTAGCATACTGCAGAGCAGCACTGTCTTGTCGAATACGTCCCCCGCGCCCATACGTATGACTTCACTTGGCATAAGCCAGAACTGCACAGGCGCGGAAATGCTCGACACGGACGTGTCGATGTATGCCTGCGCCTTCATCGCTGCATCGTAGAAGTTGTCGTTGAATGAATACGAAGCGAAGCTGCTCTTTATGTTGTTGACAACAGCCAGCACAGCATCGTCCTGCGGCGTCACCAACCTTGGGAGCTCCGCCACGTATAGCATCTCACCCTTCTCTATCTCCTCCTTATAGCGCATCAGCATCTCTAGGTACAGCGTGTTGTACTTCTTCAGCAGGTCGTCGTCCTCCATGCTCTGATTCTAATAATATATTAGACTACATAATCTCTTAGCTTTTTTCTCCGGCATCTTGCCCAAACATATAAGGGAGAAAAGCGCGCCCGAGACAACGACTATCATCAGTGTGGCCCAGCCGTAGGCCATGGGGTATTCCATCACAGACCGTGTCATGAACAAATATTAATTTTCTGAAAACCCGGTTATAGACCACGCTGCTTCCGCACACCTTTACTGGGTTTGCTTTGCCCGCTATACAAATATTAAATAAGCTTAAATGACGCAAAACAGACCGATTCATGATGTACATCAACGAAGCAGTGAGGGAGGCAGGCAAAACAGTCAAGCTTGCGGGCTGGGTGCACAGAAAAAGGGAAAGCGGCGGCATAGCATTCATCATAATAAGGGACAGGACAGGCGTACTGCAGGTGGCCGTTAAGAAGAACAACGTAGATACGCATTCTTGGGAGGCTGCCGAGAACACAACGATAGAGTCAAGCGTGAAGGTGGAGGGCGTTGTTAGGAAGGACCAGAGGGCTCCAACGGGCTATGAGCTCGAAGCCGCGACTTTCGAAAATGTGCAGATTTCCGAGCCCTATCCGATAACAGAATACCAGAGCACGGAGCTGCTGCTCGACAAGCGACACCTCTGGCTGAGGAGCAGGAAGATGACTGGCGTGATGGTCGCCAGAGCACACATATTCAAGTACGCACGCGAGTTCCTCGATGGCGAGGGCTTTTTTGAAGTCACGCCGCCTACGATAACGCTCGCTGGAGGGGAGACGGGCTCCAACCTCTTCGAGGTGTCGTACTACGACAAGAAGGCTTACTTAACAGAATCGTCGCAGCTCTACGCCGAGGCGATGGTGCCCGTGCTGGAGAAGATATACAGCCTGGTGCCAGCCTACAGGGCGGAGAAGTCGAGGACCACGAAGCACCTAGCCGAGCTCTGGATGCTCGAGCCCGAGATGGCGTACTTCGACAGCGAGCAGAGCATGAAGCTGCAGGAGAGCATGATAAGCCACATAGCCAGCAGGTTTGTGAAGAACGACGGCGACATAATAGAGCTGCTCGAGCTTGACAGGAAGGAGCTTGCGGACGTCAAGCCGCCCTTCAAGCGCATAAGCTACGAGAAGGCGATAGAGTTGCTCAACGGCAAGGGCGCGAAGCTAAAATGGGGTGATGATTTCGGAATGAAGGAGGAGATGCTGCTTACCGAAGACGAGAAGAAGCCTGTCTTCGTTACCGACTGGGCCAAGGAGATAAAGGCGTTCTATGCATACGTGAACCCCGATGACCCGCGCACAGTGCTCTCCGATGACATGCAGGCCCCACACGGCCACGGGGAGATAATAGGCGGTACGCAACGTGAGTGGCGCTTGGATAAGCTTACAGAGCGCATGAGGGAAGTAGAGGAGGGCACGGGCGTTAGGTTCAACATGGACAACTACGAGTGGTGGCTCGATCTCAGGCGCTACGGGTCGGTACCCCACTCTGGCTTCGGCATGGGCATGGAGCGCGTGATAAAATGGTTGCTGAACCTTGACCACATCCGCGACGCGATACCGTTCCCGAGGATGAGCAACAGGCTCTACCCGTAGGGGGATTGAATGCTAAGAGTAACTTACATAAGAGACGCCGCGGCCGAGCCAGGAAGCAGGCTCAGGATAGGGGGCAGGGTGATCAGGATAAGTGAGGTCAAGATAGGCAGGTTTATCTGGGTACGCGACATCACAGGCACGATCCAGATAACAGCAATAAGGGAGAGGATTCCGGAGCGCGTGATGGATGCCGCCAGCTCTCTCGCGCCCAACGACTTCATCGTGGTGGATGGCACTGTTCCGGAAAACAGGGAGAGCAAGCAGCACCAGGAACTCATCCCGAGCAGCATAGAGATAGTGGGCAAGGCGCTTGAGCCATCGCCGATAGACATAGAGGGGCACACGGAGAGCAGCTTCGACAAGAGGCTCGACTGGCGCGCACTTGACCTTAGGAACCAGTCGCAGACTGCCATATTCCTCGTGGAATCGGCGGTGCTCGAAGGGATGCACAAGTATCTTTCGTCGCACGGTTTCATGCAGGTCTTCACACCCAGCCTCATGGGAATGCCCTCGGAGGGAGGCTCCGAGGTATTCTCGCTGCAGCACTTCGGCAAGACAGCTTACCTGAGGCAGGACCCCCAGCTGCACAGGCAACTGCTGATGCTCGCAGGCTTCGAGAAGATATACGAGGTGGGGCCGAGCTGGCGGGCAGAGCAGAGCAACACGCCGAGGCACCTGACGGAGCACAGGACATGCGCTGCAGAACTCTCGTTCATAAAGGACGAGCGCGACGTGATGAAAGCGGAGCAGAACGTCGCTGTAGCTGTGGTGAAGAACGTGATAAAGAGATGCAGCGGGGAGCTGAAGACCCTCGGGGTCGAGCTCAAGGCTCCGAAGGCACCGTTCCCCGTGCTGAAGTTCCCGAAGATATACGAGATACTGGATGAGCTTGGAATAAAAGTAGAGAGAGGCAGGGATTACGACAGGAGCGGAGAGGAGGCACTGGGCAGGTACGTCAAGGAGAAGTACAGCAGCGACTTCTTTTTCGTGGACAGGTTCCCGTTCGCTGTCAAGCCATTCTACGTGATGAAAGTCGACGGGAGCCCGCAGTGGGCGAGGAGCATAGACCTCATCTACAAAGGCCTGGAGCTCAGCAGCGGAGGCCAGAGGGAGCATAGGTACGAGAAAATAATCAGCCAGATCGGAGAGAAGCAGCTCGATGCGGAGAAGCTCAGGTGGTTCACCGACTTCTTCAAGTATGGCGCGCCGCCCCATGGCGGCTTCAGCATAGGCATAGAGCGGTTCACGGCACAGTTGCTGAACATCGAGAACATAAAGGAAACTACAGCGTTCCCGCGCACTCCGGACAGGCTCCTGCCCTAGCGCTTACAATGAGGCAAGAGACCGCTTATACACACCTTATGAAGCTACAGGTAGCAGAGACGCGGCAAATGAAGATGTTCAAGCTGGACGGCGCCACGCACTCGGTAATCAACAAAAAGTCAGTGTACACCCATGGCTACTGGGATTACTTCATACCAATGGCGTATGCATATGATAGGCCCGGAGTGCTCATGATAGGCCTCGGCCTTGGCACCATCTCATACCAGCTGCACAGGCTGCTTGGAAGCAGTGTGAAGGTCGACGCAGTGGAAGTGGACAGGAAAGTGGCTGATCTCGCCAGGCGTAACGCGCCGGAGGCGGCGCCCGACAGGATCGTTATTGCGGACGGTTATGATTATGTTGCAAAAACAAAACGCAGGTATGACATTATTGCGCTGGACGCGTACTGGAGAAACGCCTCGGTGCCGGGCTGTTTTTTCAGGGAGAGCTTTGCGGAGAATGCGAGGAGGATACTGCATCAGAAGGGAATGCTGATGATAAATTACACTATGAGCCCGCAGGGCCTGATGCGCTGGTTCGGCTTCAAGCGCATGCTGAAAAGGCATTTCAATACATACAAGGTCCTGACGAACCGTGCTGACGTCACCGTGCTGCTCTGCTCAAAAGGCATGGGCAAGGAGGAGTTGCTATCGCGCATCACAGGAAGGGCAAAGATAGGGAGCCGCATGAGAGTGCTTTTCGGCAGCTACAGGCAAATGAAAAAGCTTTGATCGGATGTGACATGCTCCCACCCATAAATGGTATTGGCTTCCCGACGGCTCGCGTCTCCGCCCGTCGATATCTTCTCGCTTCACGGAGCCAGCTTCCTGAAGGAAGTCCTCCGGTCTTTCTACGAGCTTGACTTCCCCTCAGCCCAAGGGCAGGCATCTCTGCAAGGGTGCTGTGCGAGGAGAATACTCATGCATTTCTGCACCCCACCCGCGAACGGCGTTGTTTTTAGAAACGCCGTCAGAGATAAAAAGGACTAAAGCGATAACATAACATGCTAATCTGCGTACTAGGGCGCCAGCCGGAGCTTGGAATCGCGGAACTCGAAGCGGTAGTGGGCCCAGAGCAGGTAATGCCAATAGGCGCGGAATACGCAATAATAAAAGACAGTTCCAAGATGCCGGCGCAGTGCGACCTTGGCGGAATCATAAAGATGGCGGAAGTGATAGACACGGTGCCAACATACAAATGGAACAGGATCTCTGCGGCAGCCTTCGACAAGATAATTGACACCATAACTTCCAGGCAGAATGCACAGGCGCACAAGCTAGTGCTCGGGGCGAGCCTGTACGGCATACGGGTCAGCCCGAAGGAGATGCTGCTATTCGAGTTTGCTGTCAAGAGGAAGCTGAAGGAGAAAGGGATACAGGCGAGAGTGGTGGCTGGCAAGGACTCTGTACTGAACAGCGCGCAGGTGATAAACAACGGACTGACCGGAGAGAACGGGTTCGAATTCCTGATAATCGTGGACAGGGGGAGAACGTACATAGCGAGGACTGTGTCGGTGCAGGATGTTGACAGCTACTCCAAACGCGACTACGACAGGCCCTCCAGGGATGCGTGGATAGGAATGCTGCCCCCAAAACTGGCCCAGATAATGCTCAACCTGGCTAAGGTTACGCCAAGCTCTAACGTGATAGACCCATTCTGCGGAACGGGCGTGGTGCTCATGGAGGCTGCGCTGCGGCACTGCAAGGTCATGGGCATAGACATAAGGCCGGAGATGGTGTCCGCAACGAAGGCTAACCTCGACTGGCTCGCTAAGGAGTACCACATCGGCATATCATACAAGCTAGTGTGTGCCGACTCTACGAAATACGGATGGAAAAATGTGGAGCGCATCGTTTGCGAAACTTTCCTAGGACCAGCTCTGACGAAACTGCCGGACAGCGAGCGAATGAAAAAGATAGTCATTGACTGCAACTACGTTGCGAAAAAGTTCCTCGGCAATCTGCACGGACAGCTCAGCGCAAACGCGCGCTGCTGCATCGCCGTGCCTGTCTGGAAATCGCAGCAGGGGCTCGTGCACCTGCCCGTTGTTGATGAGCTCACTGCCATGGGCTACACCAGGGTGTGTTTCTCCCATGTGCGCAACGACCAGCTTGTGTACAGGCGCCCAGACCAGGTGGTGGGAAGGGAACTGCTGGTGCTAGAGCTCGGCAAGAGCGTGACTCGGCTAGCGCATTTCAAAAACAAAAAAAGATAGAGAAGCAGCTTGCAACGTACGTGTCATGCGTTAGTAGCAGTGGGCTCACGGATCGCTTGCGCTCTCCGCTTACACCCCTGCCCTATCAAGATCCTGTATTAGGATCGCCATAATGTCTCGTTTCGGATCGGGCTTCGTCCTTAGATGCTTTCAGGACTTATCCCTTGGCGCGTGGCTACCCGGCAATGCTTTCAACAACCGGTAAACTAGTGGCGCCGATGCCATATTCCTCTCGTACTAACGGCATCTTATCCTCTGACATTGACACTCCCAGTAGATATCACCGTCCTGCCTCGCGGCGGACTTAACTCAGCTCATGTAGGTCTTTAACGGGCGAGCAGCCCGACCCTTGGCAGTTTCTGCGCCACCAGGATGACCTAAGCCCATATCGGTGTATCAAACGGCTGGGTCGATGTGAACTCTCACCAGCCACGAACCGGTTACCTCCAGAGTAACTTTTCTGACAGTTTGGAGTCCCACTAAAAGGACTTCCAAAGCTCGGTAAGCCCCTGTTTCCAGTCTGCGCAGCCCGCTTTTCGCTGCACAGTCAGCCCTGCATTTGCCTTTAAGCTTCACTCCGGGTTTCCAACCCGGATAAGCAGAGCATTAGTCACTTTCGTTTCCTTATCGAAAGCAACCGCCCAGTCTAACTACCCATCTGCAGCTGTCCCATATGATGGTAAGTTGCGTAGCGAACGTAGAGTGGTGTTACACTTTTGCTCCGCGCCGGCCGGAGCCGGCGCATCGACGCTCCCACTTACGCTCTGCAGCATCCGCCGCACAACAACAACAGACTGTAGTCAAGCTTCATGGAGACTTCATTTCCCACTGAGAGTACGCGGCATGTTCACCGCGCAGTGAGTTCACCAGGCACCAGGTTGGGACAGTGTGGGAGTCGTTACGCCATTCATGCAAGTCGCCTATTAAGCGACGAGGTATTACGCTACCTAAAGAGTCTCAGAGTTAGACCCGCTCTTTGCTAGCGCTTAGTCCCGTTGAAACGGGGTTTCGCGTACTAGCGGTGAGCAGGCGTCACCCACTGTACTAGGCCTTTCGGCTTTGCGGTGAGTTGTGTCTTAACGAAACAGTCGCTCCCTCCTTGTTATTGCAATCTGCGCCTAGCTAGGCACAGACATAGCTTGTCGATAACTTACGCTACTAACTTGCCGATTTCCCTAACCCGGTTTAACCCCGGCACGCCTTGGCCTTCTCAGCCAGCAGCACTTGTACTAGTTCTAGGTACGGTCCGATATGATCGCTGCATATTCCCTTTTCACGGGCTCAGGAATTCGGTCAAAGTTCATTTAGCTGCTTCTCCTCACAACGAGACTCTGCAGCCATTTGCACGTTTCTAGTGACCTATCCCCAAGCGTCAGGAATATACCTTGTGTTGCCACACCTACACATCGGGCGCATGAATCTTGACATGCTTCCCTTTTGTCGGGTAGTGATTGGCTCCCGACTTAGGACCGGCTAACTCCCCGCTAACGATTATGACAGGGAAAACCGTGTGCTTCAGGCGTACTGGATTCTCACCAGTATTTGCTGTTACTTACACCAGGATTTTCACCGCTGCATTGTCGATGCCGCCTCAAAGCGGCACTTCTTGCTATGCAGCTCGCCCTCCTACCAGACCCCATTGCTGGAGTCTCCGGTGTCTCGGTACGCTGTTTAGCCCCGTCCATCTTCAGAGAATTGCGCCTCAACCGGTACGCTGTTACGCGTTTTTTGAAGGATGGCTGCTTCTAAGCCTACCTCCCGGGTGTCTATGACACTATCCTCTTTCAATAGCACTCAACAGCGATTTTGGGACCTTAACACCAGTCACTCTTCTTCGAGTCTCGTTGCACTAGCTTACCCAGTGCAGCCGACTCCCAGGCTATGCAGCGCGCACATTCGGAGTTTGACTCCAAGGCCGTCCCTTTCGGAACGCACCAAAGAATCGGTCGCTCTACCGCGCGCGCAAGCTACCTAAGGCTATCCTAAAGATACTTCGAAGGGGACCCGTTATTGCCATGTTCGAATGGTCTATCGCCCCTACTCGCAGGTCACCCAACAGGATATACCATGACAGGTTGCAGGCCTCCACCGAGCGTCAACTCGGCTTCGCCTTGCCCGCGAATAGTTCACAATGGCTTCGGGTCGTACAATAGTGGCTAAGGCATTTTCATACCCGGCGCCCTTGCGGGCGCACTCGCTTTCGCTTCGCTTTGATACTTGCCACTACCGTACACTCCCTGGCTCTTGCTTTTAGAAGAAAGATAGGACACTGATCAGCACTTGCGTGCTTCATCTCCTCGCGCCGCTACCTTCTTGTAACCACCTAGTTTCAGGTCTTTTCACACCCGCACGTGCGGGTTCTTTTCAACTTTCGCTCGCGCTACTTGTTCGCTATCGGTCTCTAGCCCATATTTAGGGTTGGGGTTCAGTGCCCCCGTATTCGCACGACGTATTGAGGCCGTGCTACTCTATTGCAAGGAATTCCGTGCCGGTTCCGCCTACGAGGCTGTAACTCTCTTTGGCGGCGCTTCCCAGCGCCTTCGGCTAATGGCACGGAGGTGCCCCTGCGCCACATCTACCCGCTTTTGCAAGCGGGAATTCGGCTCGCCCTGTGCTACTTTCACTCGCCGTTACTAATAGCATCGCATTTGCTTTCTTCTCCTGCGGGTACTAAGATGCTTCAATTCCCCGCGTCTGCATGCGCCTCTATTCAAGGTGCACAATTCAGTAATCCCAGGTTCAAAGGTTGACATGCGCCTACCCTGGGCTTATCGCAGCTTGCCACGACTTTCGTCGCTGCTAGAGCCAAGTCATCCTCTAGATGGCTTATATACATACATTACAAGCTTGCTTCTCCTCAAATCAATTGCATCAAGTGCAATCTCATGGGCAGAGTAAAGGCAGGGTTAGACTGTTACGTCTAACAGACCAGTTTTCATCAAGCAAAAGCGCAGAGCCTGCTCTCGAAAAGGCGCCTTTAAAGACTCTGTGTGCTCATCCAAGCACCAGCATAGTATTTGCTGCAACAGGTTTATATACGTTCTGACAGGACACTGCTTGTCTCAAAAGGCAGAGCGCCGCCACGTTTCGGATGTTGGAATGGCGCGAAAGAGTTTCTTTATAAATATTAGATGCCTAGCCTATGCTAACAAACGGCACGGGTTGCATGAGAATAGACAAGACGCCCAGGAGCCTTGCGCTGATTCCAGACGGAAACAGGCGATGGGCTAAGCGGCACACACTAAACTTCTTCAATGGATACAGCAAGGGCGTTGAGAAGTTCATAGACTTTGCCGAGTGGTGCAAGGACTATGGCATAGGCAACATAACTGTATGGGCCTTCAGCACAGAAAACTTCAGCAGGCCCAACACAGAGATGAAGACGCTCTTCGGCATTTACAAGCGGGTGGCTGGCGACAGGAGGATAATAGACAGACTGCACGAGAACAGGACAAGGTTCAACATCATAGGCAACAGGGCGCTCCTGCCTAGGGATCTTGCAACAGCACTACACAGAGTGGAAACTGAGACCGGCGCGTACAAGGAGCGCGTCATAAACATGCTCATAGCGTACGGCGGAAAGGACGACATACTCCATGCCACCAAGCTGCTTGTAAAGCAGGCGGTAAAGAGCAGGCTCAGGAACGTTAGCGACACACTCTTCAGGACATACCTCTTCTCCAGCCAGGTGCCCGACATAGACCTCATAATAAGGACGTCAGGCGAGGAGAGGCTATCTGGCTTCATGCCCTGGCAGAGCACATACTCAGAGCTCTACTTCACCAAGAAGCTCTGGCCGGATTTCACCAAGCGCGACCTCGAGAGGGCGCTTGTCGAGTACGCCAACAGGCAGCGGCGTTTCGGAACCTGAACCGTGTTTGCATGCCAAAACGCAAGTTCCACCTTATGCGTTATGCCAAATATTTCACAATACAGGCGCCCAGCGCCGCCCTGCAGGCGCTGGTGCTGCTCTTCCTCGGTGCGGCGGCCGGGGGGCTGGCAAGCGTAATAATACACATGGGCTCCCTTGCCTCCGCTTATCTTCAGGTGGTGGTCAGCGGAGGGGCAGCCGGAGTAATAGTCATAAGCCTGCCCGCGCTGCTCACCGCTGCCGCTTTCAAGATGGTGAAGAGGCGGATGCTGCTCAGGCACGCACTCATGACCACGCTGCTCATAACAGTGCCGTACGCTGCGCTGCTTGCATTGGGCTCCTCTGTATTCGCCATAATAGGCTACGCTTCCCTGGCGTACGTGTTCCTGCTCCTTGTGAATGCGGGCATATACGGCTACTGGCTCGTCATAGGCAGATTCGTGACAGGCAGGAAGCGAAGCATAGTCGTGATTGCGACCCTGCAGCCGGTGCTGAACATGCTCTTCTACCTGCCTCTGGGCAGATACATCTTAGACCTAGGCGAGCCGCTGACGATAACGATGCTGAAGCTCGCGGCCGGCATGCTGGTCTTCCTGGTGGCGAGCTACATGTTCCTGTTCATGGTGGACAGGCCTGCCAAGAGGCACATGGCGTCTAGCGGGGTGGGCATATTCATGAACCTGATCAGCGAGTGGCTTTTCGATATCGGGGGCGACGTCAGCGTGATAGGCAGCGGCGCGAGCAGCAAGCGGGACCTCGAAGTGGAGATGATTGTGCTGAAAGGCAGGGAAGGCTACAAGGGCATATTCGTCAATCCTGATATACACTTCGGCCCATTCCACGGGGCCGGGGGCAGCATAGCCACGCGGCAGATAGGCAGGCTCATAGCAGGCAAGTACGCGGCCTCGCCATTCGTGCTGCACGGCACGCTCGACCTCAGGGACAACCCGGTTAGCATAGGGCAGGTATACGCACTCTCCAACGGCATATCGGCGTGGCTGGAGAACATGGGGCATTTCAGCAGGGCCTACGGCGGCGTCTCTTTTGGCAAGGAAGGTGTGTGCAATGCAATAAACATATCGATGGGCGGCGCCAATCTGTTCTTCCTTAGCAAGGCCCCACTCGTCACCGAAGACATAGACAAGCGCGTGGGGAAGAGACTTAAGGAAGTGGCGGAGCGCGAGACGGGAGGCAGGGTGATAATGGTGGATGCACACAACACGAGATTCGAGTCTGCGGGACCCAGCGAGCTCAAAGGAGTTGGCATTGGCAGCGCATATGCAAGGATGTACGAGCACGCGATACTGGCTGCCGCCAACGGAAACGGCAGGAAACGCGCACTGTCATTCGGCGCGGCGCACAGGGTGCTCGCGAGCGCAATCGGATGGCCCGGCGACCTTGGCGACGGCTACACAAGCGTCGGCATATTTGGTTTCAACAGCAAGAGGTTCTGCCTTGTTTACTTCGACGCCAACAACATGCTTCCCGGATTCAGGGACGAGGTAATGGCACACATAAGGAAGAAATACAGGATGCACGCCGAGGTCTGCACCACAGACACGCACTCTGTCAACGCCATAAATTCATCGGCCAGCAACTGCCTGGGCAGGCAGACACACGCGGGCAGCATAATACCGGTGCTCGATCAGATGATAGACGACGCACTGCGCGACATTGAACCTGTGAGCTACGCCTACAAGCGCACGCTGATGAAGGATTTCGCAGTGTGGGGAGAGGACGCCGGAGCAATGATAGAGCGGGCGAGCAAGGAAGTCAGGATGAGGGTGAAGTACGCGACTCCTGGCCTTGTGCTCGCAGCATTCGTGATAGCTGCGTGGGTAATATACGTGGTGTGATGCTGGCAGACGGAATAATATTGAGCGCAATCGCCACCTTGTTGTTGATATACAGGGTGGGCTGCGCGAAGCGTGGGGAGCTGCTTTTCCTGCTCGCTGCAGGCATAGCAGCAGCAGCGCTCGCATACGCAGAGGGAGCGGACACAGTGACGATGCTGCTGGGCCTGCTCATATTCAACGGCCTGGCATACAGCTACGGCACCAGGAACAACTACCTCTACATAGTTCTTGCCGCCATCTTTGTACTTTTCATGCAGAACGCGGCACAGCTCGCAGCGCAGGCTATGCTGCTCGGGTTTCTCAGTAGCTCGTATATGTTCGCGAGGCGTGCGAGCAGATCAACCCCCGAGCTGGAGACTAACAGGGACCTGGTGCAGGTGGCGTTGGGAATCTGTTTTGTAGTAGTGTTCGCGGTCGCCGGAGGCGCGGCTGCCGATTATGCCGTGGTGTACGTGATAGTGGCGGCGTCGCTGCTGGCAAACTATGCTTCTTCGGGGCGGAAGGGCGGCGTCTCGGCCTTTCTGCGCTCGCTTGAGCGCGAGGGTGCTGCCTTCGGGCAGGGGGCCATGTGGCTAGCGATAGGGGCCCTTGTTGCAGTCTCGTTCCTGCCCGCTAAACTCGTACTGCCCGTGCTTGCAGCCATCATCCTTGGCGATGCTGCCGCAACGCTTATTGGCACGCGCTACCGTATAGCGCTGCCTTACAACAAAAGCAAAAGCGCAACTGGGACGTTTGCTTACTTCGCCGTTGCAGCCGCTGTTTCACTCCCTTTCGTGGGCCTGCTCGGTGTCGGCATCGCGGCACTGGGAGCCATAGTGGAGAGCCTGCCAGCGCATTTCGACGACAACTTTGACACTTCCATAGTGCTTACTTCCGTGCTCGCGGCTGCTATGTATATGCATCTGTTGGTGTAGGAAAAGAATGCACTATACCCTTCTGCCCCTTCTGCCGCCAGGCCGCTTCGTCGTATCGGTGGGCACAGGGGTAACATCCTCTATGCTTCCTATGGTGAACCCGCTCCTCGCCAGAGCCCTCACCACTGCCTGCGCGCCAGGTCCCGGCGTCTTTGGCCCATGACCTCCTGGCGCCCTTATCTTTATGTTTATGTGCGTTATGCCCTTCTCCACAGCTATCGCTGCCACCTTATATGCGGCCTGCGTCGCTGCATACGGCGACCCTTCCTCGCGGTCGGCGTCCACTATCATGCCGCCGCTGCCTATCGCTATCGTCTCTGCTCCCGTTAGATCGGTGAGTGTGATTATAGTGTCATTCTTGGATGAGAATATGTGGGCAACACCCCACCTTATGCCCTTCGGCTTGTACTTCTGCGCCGCTTCCTGCACCGCAACCTCGTACGATGTCTCTTCCCGCTTCTTGCTCGGCTGCTCGGCCTTCACTTCCACCTTCTTCTCCTTCTTGTCCTTGGCCAATCAAGCACCCTCTTTATTCTGCTGGGCATCACTCTGCTGCTCCCGCTCTGTTTCCGCATCCTGCTGCGCAGTAACAGTCTCTGTGGCCGCTGCGTGCGCAACATCGGCAGCCACAATCTGCACCTGCTGCTCCGGTTCGTTGAGCTTGATCGGTTTGTAGTATGCTATCGACCCCTCTTCGTTTGCCATCACTAGATAGCCCGGTGATGTCATCCGCCTTCCGGCAACTGTTATTAGACCGTGGGCAATGAACTGCCTCGCCTGCTTCATCGTCCTCGAGAGCCCCTTCCTGAGCAGGATGGTCTCAAGCCTCCTCTCCAGCAGGCTCTCTACGTCGAGCACGAGAAGGTCGTCCAACTTTGCGTCCCTGCCGACCACGTTGTACCTCGCGAGCCTAGACATTATCTGCTTGCCCGTTTCCTCGCTGGCCTTGCCCGAAAGCACGTTCCTTACGTTCTGCTTCACCCTCCGGAGCTCGCTGTCCAGCATCCACAGTTCTCTCAGATTCTTGAGCCCGTACTTCTCCTTGAGTCCGTGCTCCTTCTGTATCCTTACCGAATCCCACATTATAGTAGGCGTTTCGTACTTCTTCCTTGTTCTCTTTGGTGCGCCCATTCAAACACTTCGCTTCTACTCCTGCTTAGCCGCAGGCTTCGGCACCGCTTCGGCGGCCGAAGCTCCGGATGCAGTTGCGCCAGCCGCGGCTCCGGCAGGAGCCGTTCCCGGCTTCGCGGTTCCAGATGTACCCTTCGGCGCCCTTGATGCCTTCTCTGCATCTTCCAACTTCTTCTTGGCTACTCCGACGGTCTCGCCGGTCCTGCCCGTGGCCCTCGTCCTTTGACCCCTCACTTTCTGGCCGTACTGCCTCCTGAAGCCTATCCACGTCTGCTGCTTTATAGAATTATCCATGTCCTGTCTTGTCTTTATCACAAGATCAGTGCCCACCATGTGTATGCTGGCGTTCGCCTCCGCATCCTTCTGCCTGTTGAGCATGAATGACGGCACCCCAAACTTCTCTGGGTTCTTTATAACAGATTCCAGTTTCGTCGTCTCCTCCTCGCTCAGCGTGCCTATCTGCCTGTCCCTGCCTATGCCCTGGCTCTTCTCGATTGCCTGCGCCATAGCGTTTGCCATACCCTGCCCTATGCCCTTTATCTGCCTAAGCGCACGGAAAACTGGCAGCCTGCCGTTTATGTCCCTGCCGGAGAGCCTGACTATGCTTATCGCTTCGCTGGCCTTCTTGCCTTCCTGGCCCTTTGGCTTTGCCTGCTGCTCTTCAGCCATATGTACACTCTATCTTTTCAACTATAAGAACATGAGCCCAGGACAAATGCGCGCCTGCGCGCACCCTAAAGCATATGTTTCTTAAGCAGGGTTATAGTTGGCAGTTGGTGTTTATATGCGTTTTCTTGCTGCAAAACATTAATTCGCCAGGGTTGGGATTTGAACCCAAAAGCCCCGAAGGGCACGCGCTTGCAGGATTTTTTTCCAGGCGCGCGCGTTACCAGATTCTGCCACCCTGGCTCATATCAATAACGCTGAGCCTTATTTAAAACTGATCGCTTCACTGCCTCGGCGTTTGTTGTGGCTGTCGCTGTGTTTTCAGGATTGTTGAAATTGAGTGTTTTTCTTGCAGCCTCTTCCTTTATTCTTTCATACGTCGCTGATATACACAATCAGCAGCATAACAACAGCCATAGTAAAATTCGGCTACAAAGCATTACTCTTCTTTCCTGAGTGCTTCTCTGAGCCCGAGAGATTCTCTTACTGCATGCGCAATTTTGGGCACGATTTCTGTTATTTTAGAATCAGGCACATGGGAGAAGACAAAGTTGTTGCGCCCGATCTCTACAACCCTCCTTTGGGTTTTGGAATCTATCAGTATTACAGGCATGCCTTCATTCTTGCCTATCCCTATGACCACGAGCCACGTGTGATTCTCATTTTTTATGTCGCGCGCGAGGCTCTGTTTCTCCTCGTAGCTAAGAAGTTCCCCTTGCATGTCTCTTCGAAGCACGAAAACTACATTTCCTGCACCTCTGTTCTCTCTACCTGTTTTAAACCCAAACTCGTAAAGCCCGGAAGTGACGATTCGCTCTTGCAACGCACTCTCATAACTAATTTGTATTCCTCCCATAATATCATGTGTAAAATTAATTCAAGGCGCATTTAACAATTGCATTAGAAAAGATTCTGCAGCGCGATGGTTGCCTGCTCTATTCTTTTTGCTGCCTTAAGCGCCTCCGAACTGCGCAATGCTTCAGCGGCTAACCACACTTCCCCTGGTGTATCGGGGTCCGTTGCTGAGTGAATCACTATTCTGTTTTTCTCGAATTCGATCTTCCTCTCGTTTCCTTCGCCAACGTAACCCTCCAATGCGGCCTTTATTTCAGGCACTAGGGAACAGTCTCCGAAGGGTCTTTTAAGCACTATCTCTACGCTCCTGCCATCCCATATCGGCCCTTCGACTCCGAAGCCCATTCCCTTGAATGCTTCATATGTGTTTTTTACTGCCTTGTTCGCGTTTGCAAAAGATTCGCTGCCGGATTCGTCTGTAACTTTTGCCACTGCTTCCATCCAAACACATTCTACGCCTGCTGCTCTGGCATATTTAATGATTGCGTTGGGAAAAGTCATTGCAGGTAAACACTGCACTCACTGACTTTGTTGCGTAAATGACATTTTTACAACAAGGTATATTTGATGGTAGGAACTCCTGCTAGTTTATCCCAAACTTACCAATAAAACAGCGAATTTGCCGACAGGCATATCAACTTAGCAAACCATACATAATGCATGTACTACATACGACTCATGACAGATGAAGCATGCAAGGACCTGTGGGCCCAGCAAGACGCTAGGGCAAAAGAGTACGAACCCGGTAAATACTGCCTATCTGCCTTTTCGAAATTTGAGACTCGTAATGTGCAGATACCCTCTGGGAGGATACAGGAAGTGTCCTTTCCGATATTTGCACACCTGATGGATATCACAGTTCCTATTGAAAACCGAGGCAAACTTATCAACATCACTTACTACTGTGCAAAGCGCATCAGAAACTACCTGGCTTCAACCCTCACGTACAGAGTGCCTGTTTTATGGAGAATTCTGGGCAAAGATTTCACCATATATCATTCATTAGGGGATGACGATGATGCTGCTTCTTATCCGTACATGCTGGAACCAATGTGGCAAAAGACACAGAATCAGATAGATGCATGGTTCAAGGAAAAATATTCGAAAGTTACAATCTTGCTTGAGAAGGTGCAACAGGAGACAATCCTTGACAAGTGCCTGAACTTAGATGGATCTGCCATTTGGAGCGAAGATCCACTTGATGCCTACATGTATAGATGGCGCATACTGGAACTTATTGCAAATCAAGAAGTAAAAAAGATGAAGTTAAATAAACCAGAAGTGGTAGATGCTTATGTGGAAGCAAAAATAGCTGCTGCAGCAGATTCACACGGCAAAGAAATGGCAAAGAGATTAGGTTCTAAGGATAAGATTATACTTAACCTGCGTGAAAACTTCCCAGAAGTTACCCTAAATTTGACCGAGCTTAAAGAGGAGAATAAGTTGAGAGATGAGATATCTCATGGGGATGTGACTGTGGATGTATACGAAAGGGAATCTAGATACAATATGAAAATATTGGAGATGTCTAAAATATTCTTGCAGTTTGAGATAAAGAAGGAACTTGGGTTCTGTAGAAACCCTGTCCAAACAGATGCATAATAGTTGATGTATCTGTGAATATTGCAAACAATATCCACCACTTCCATCTCTCTCTTTTGGGTCTTCAATAGACGACTCCTCAATCTATCACGAACTTTCTCTTCTGGACAGAATTCATCGTCTCTATCTTGCTTCGTTGATGATAGACCTCAAGGGGGAATTTCTCTTCAACTTCCTGTGATAAAAGCCTGTAGTCCTGTCCAAAGACACTTCGTATCTCAGTGGTATGATGAAATTTACACCTGCGTTCCTGTGTGCAAATTTGTGGTTCACCTCTGAATCGTATCCTTTATCTGCAGTTACGTTGCGTACGTCAACTTCATGCAACGTTTCTTCGAGCATTGGAATGAAGGTCTTGTTATCGTTTATGCATGATCTTCTGCTGTCTGACACTATTATTGCCTTTGCTCCAGTGTCAATGGACAATATGTGTTTCATGAACGATTTCCTGCCCATCTTCCTACAGATTCTGCGTTCATAATGTTGTGATACGCGATGTAATTCATATCCTGTAGAATCAATGGCAATGTCGACCATTTGCGCATTGAACAGTTCATATGTCTTTGATAAAAGAAACGACCAAATGTAAGTTAGTACTCTCATAAAGAACATTTGTAGCGTTGTGAAGTGCGGCATGCGTCCCTCAAACTCAAAATATACCCTCAGTTCCCTTATCAAATCTACAATATCTCTATAGGTTTTATTCTCGTATTTCATCAGCAATATCGCAACAGCACGCTGATGTTGCATATACACCTTCTTAGAGAACCTGCTGGGATATGACCGCAGTACTCTCCACACTTCTGTAAATGCCGCACTAATAAATCTCTTATACTTAGAGCTGCCTTTTTCTATTATATATGTCGCTAAATAACACACATAGCCGAAGGGTTAAAATTCTTCGGCTCTTATGATGAATAGAGGATTTCTATAGAGCCATTATTTCAACAAATTTGCCATTATTTCAACAAGAATAGATTTATTCAACAAAGCTGCACTCACTCAGTGAGCTCGTGCGCCTGGAATATTAGATCTGCTGCATGCTCTGCATCTGCTACTATTGCTGTGTTATCCCTGTTGCGCGCTGTCCTAGCCTCTTTCCACTTGTCAACGAGAAGCAGCGCCCTGTCCCTGGCTATCGGGAGATTCATGCTTGCGGCAACGTGGGGTGCGTCATCTATAAGTATGTTGTATCCCTTGCTGAGCTTCCTTGCACCATGCGCGCTGAGCGGGTTAGGCGGCAGCACATCTATCCTTGCGCCCCCGCCGTAGTGGCGCTCCACCCACTTCCTAAGCGACTTCACAGTGCCCTGTGGCCTGGCAGTGACAAAAGAGAGCACAGCGATCTCGTTCAGCATCATATAGGCGCGCCTGCTGAGCAGCGGCTTAATCTCATCGCGCCTCTCGTTCCAGATTTCAGTATATGCGCCTAGACCATTCTGCCCGTTTATTCCAAAACCCGATATGTCGAATCTGTTCCTGAACCGCGATAGAGGCACATCATGGCGCTTCGCGAGCACGGGTGCGAGCACACCCATGACGTCCGCGGCGGTGTCGTCCACATCCATACCTATCTTCAGCTTCCTGCCCTTGCCCAGGTTGCCCAACTGGCTGCAAATGAGGCTAAACGCCCTCTCCTCCTCCACAAATCCCATGATGTGCTTCTGCTGCTCTGTTTTATAAGCGTTGAGTTGAGAGCGCTCACGAAAACTAGGCGATTGCTTCCGCAAGCAGCTCCTTTGCCTTAGGAATTCCTACTGCTACTATGAGCTTCCCGAGCCTCGGGCCCTTATCCTTGCCTATCATGGCTGTGTAAATAGATGCGAAGAGGGCATCTGCGCCTATGCCGCTCTCCTTCGCCACTTCGTAGATAAGGTTATGCACCTGCACCGCGTCCATATCTTCCTTGAGCTTGGCGGCTAATCTGCCTACCGCTTCCCTCTGCTCGCTTATCCTCTTCGGATTAAGTGCGAAGTTGTACTGTTCGGGCTCCATGCCGCGCGAGAGCCATTCGGTTATGTAAGGCGCCAGATAAGCGACTCCTTTCTTGTCGTTGAGCAGATTGCCCACCTTGCCCCAGTCCCTGTAGATCTGGTAGTTGAGCAGCACATCAACGAACGGTGCGCTCCATTCCAGCTCCTTGACCGCGAACGTGAATGCCTGCATCTTCTTCTCGTCAGCCCTGTCCTTAGGCTTCTCGAGCTTGCTTATGCGCTCCACCTCTTCGTAGAGCCTGATTAGCTTGTCGCCGGTTGGATTTATGTCCTTGTTCTGCTGTACGTTAGGCACCACCAGCAGATATTTCATGAGCTCCGGAGGCAGGAAACGCAGGAGCTCCATGGCGTCCATGCCTATTCCTTTGGATTTTGAGAACTTTTTCCCCTCAAAGAGTATGAAGCCGTACTTGAACAGTATCAACGGCTCCCTGTTGAATAATTCCTTGTGCACTGCTATAGCGGTGTCCGCGCTGCCGCCGCGCGTCATGTGATCCACGCCGCTGCCCTCTATGCTGGACTTGAAGTGGGCCTGCCAGCACGGCCAGTGCAGGCGCCACTGCAGTTTGTACATGTGATCGCTTATCCGGGCCTTTCCTTTGT
This sequence comes from Microcaldota archaeon, assembly GCA_027328425.1. Lineage (GTDB taxonomy): Archaea > Micrarchaeota > Micrarchaeia > Micrarchaeales > CABMGC01 > JAJYVH01. Next base: position 78,820 of record DAHVUT010000017.1, read on the forward strand.
GGCCGCATCCCTTAGTGTACTTGACGTCGCGGTCGCATACATACTCGTACTCTTCCTCCGAATGCCAGGTAACTCTAGTGGTGGCTATCCTACCGCACTGCTCGCAGACGGGCATTATCGGGCTCCATCCCTTGAAATCCTCCAGCTTCCTGAACGAGGTGCGGGCCACTAGCTCTTTTGTCTTCTCCTCCTCGCGAAGGAAAAGCCGCGTGTAATCATCAAACGCTCCGCTCGTATAGAGCTCTGGGGACTTCACCACGTTCAGCTCAAGCCGCATAAGCTTCATTATCTCCAGCGTCTGCGCAAGATAGTGTTCGCCGAACGATGCGTGACATTTCATAGGGTCGATCACATTAGACAGCGGCTTGCCAAGCTCCGGTTCCAGCTCCTTAGCGTACTTCTGCAGCTCAACAGGTATGCCGTCAAAAGCATCGAAGATGTCCGCCACGAAGAAGACACTGGCTCCGTGGCCCTTGCTCCTTATCACCTCGCTTAGCATGGCAGGGTACAGGAACTCGCAGACAGTTCCCAGATGGGCGGGACCGCTCGTTGTCATTCCGCCTGTTACCACATAAGGTTCCTTCTTCTCACTTATGACTCGCTCCGCCAGCAACTCTGACCAGTGCTTGTCCTTCAACTCGCTTTTATCGCGGTCTTCCATCGGCCATCTGACTTATTCTCAACCCGCCTAATAATATTGTTTTTGTTCCGCGTGTGCCATAATGCTGGGGGGGCAGCGCGAAGGAAGGGACGTAACATCCTCCCACGAATGAATTCGTGGGCTTCCCGATTGAAACGATGATCGATATGGGACGAAAAGATTCTTTTGCCTTTGCGGAAAAAACTGCTTATACGTCGGGCACGGCGGAGTCCGAGAGGACAAGGTTCGTAGAGGGAGTGCAAGACGTGGATTCCAACCACGCAACCCTGTTGGAGCGAGCACATACCGATTGAAACGATATGATGTCAAAAAGCCTCCGATGGCAAAGAAGGCTTTCTATTCATCGGCTCACTCTCACCCCACGATTGAATATCATGGGTTTCCCCATTCGCCATTTTATAATTGATATTTTCTAGAGTCCACAACGCTTTTTTACCGTGTTTTTGTATAGACGTAGTGGCTTTTGACCGCCTTCGCCTTTCCGATTCCGATACTCTTCCTGACTCTTCTGCTTACATCCTCAATATCGGCGCTCTTCTCCTCCG
>DAHVUT010000021.1 GCA_027328425.1 Microcaldota archaeon
CCCTCAGAACCAAAAAGTCCTTTGTTTCCCCACGAAGGATTGAAACTTGCAGGATTCATCCAGAAAACCCAGGAGGAATCTGTGGGTAGATTGATTGACTGCAATGTCTGTATATAACTGGTCTGCCCGTTGAACTGCGCCGCATACTGCGGCAGCTCGCCGCTGCAGACGCCCTCGAGGTTGATGAAGCTCGTGCTGCCCGGGCCATTGGGCCTGAAGACCTGGCAGGCGCCGGGCGGCGCCTTCGGTGCGAAGTTCGCGCCGTTGAAGACCCCAAGCTGGAAGAGGGCGCCCAGCACCACAGCGATTATGAGTATGGCCCAACCGTAGGTCATCAGGTACTCCATCGCCGACTGAAGCCTTGCCGATTTATTGGTGCAGAGCTTTCGCATTCTCCCTATACCATTGTCATGCAAAGGCAGATAAAATATGACATTCTGGGAAGTGTTTTAAGGCTTAACAGAGCATGTGCAAACGGCCATTCCATGATAATAGGCGGGGGAGACGAGGCGGGGAGGGGAGCCGTCATCGGCCCGCTCGTGGTAAGCCTCGTATGCGTAGGCAAGGGCAAGGAGAAGAAGCTCGTTGATATAGGAGTGAGGGACTCCAAGCTGCTCACGAGGCGGAAGCGTGAGTTCCTGTTCGACGAGATAAACGGGATATGCGAAGAAATAAAGACATACGCCATAGGCAATGACGAGATTAACCAGGCGATGAAGAGCGGCATATCGCTCAACCAGCTCGAGGCGATGCGCTTTGCGCAGCTGGTGGACAGCCTCGAGAGCGACGTTAGCCGCGTGTACCTCGACTCTCCGGACGTAAAGCCCGAGAGGTTCGGGGTGCGCGTGTCACTCTCATCCAGCAAGCCGATGCGCGTTGTGGGCGTGAAGGGCAACGGCAGGAGGGGCGGCATAAGCATAATAGCGGAACACAAGGCGGACGCCAGGTACCCGGTGGTGTCGAGCGCGAGCATAATAGCGAAGGTGACGCGCGACAGGGAGATGGAGCGCATAGAGAGCATGAGCGGCATAGAGATAGGCTCGGGCTATCCCAGCGACAACAACACCATAGAGGCGATAAAGGCAAACCTCTCCACAAGGAAGCTCAACCCGTACATAAGGGAGTACTGGAAGACGCTCGACAGGATAAAGCAGAGGAAGATGAAGGAGTTTGAAAACTTCGTGTAGCTTGTAGACAGGTAAAATAAAATTTACTGGACTTCCATTTCGCACTTTCGCTGTTAATTTACCTTTGAACAAGGTTAAAAAGGCGTATGGCGAATTAGATTCCGCAGCCTTGCGCAAAGGCAGGGCATTTTTTTGGGGCGTTGTGGTGGCGGACAAGGAAGAAGCTGTAGATGGAAGTATCTCTGTTGAGAAGGAGCACGGCAGTGAAGTAGGGTTGCCCAAGGAGACACTTGATTTCTTTGGGGGGGACGAGATAAGGGCCAGGGTCTTCTACGAGAAGTATGCGCTCAAGGATGAGAAGGGCAACACGCTCGAGAAGCTGCCGAGCGAGATGTGGGCCCGCATCGCGCGTGAGATAGCCGACGTCGAAGCTGACGACGCGAAGAAGAGCGAGTGGCGCGACAAGTTCATGTGGCTCATGGACGGTTTCAGGTTCGTGCCTGGGGGTAGGATAATGTTCGGAGCTGGCGCGAAAAAGCGCGCAACGCTTCTCAACTGCTACGTGATTCCAATCAAGGAGGACTCGCTGGAGGCGATATTCGATTGGTGCAAGGAAGCGGCAAGGACGTACAGCCTGGGAGGCGGAGTGGGAACAGACATAAGCGTGCTCAGGCCAAGGCATGCACCCGTCAACAACAGCGCCGTCTTCTCAAGCGGAGCCGTATCATTCATGGAGATAATGAGCGAGACAACGCACACGATAGGACAGAACGGCAGGCGCGGGGCGCTCATGATAACGATGAGCGTCGACCATCCTGACATACTTGAGTTCATCAAGGTGAAGCAGAACAGAGATAAGGTAAGGTACGCTAACATAAGCGTGCGCATAACCGACGAATTCATGCGCGCCGTGGAGAGCGACAGCGACTTCACGCTAAGGTTTGACAGCAAGAAGACGGGCAAGATAGAGAAGGTGGTGAGGGCGAGGCAGCTCTGGAGCGAGCTCATACAGGCGGCCAGGGACTGGGCGGAGCCAGGCCTCATCTTCTGGGACACGATGAAGAAGTACTCGCCCAGCGAGTACAACGGCATGGAGGTCATTACGACGAATCCGTGCTCAGAGCAGCCACTGCAGGCATACGGGGCCTGCGACCTGGGCAGCCTTAACCTGGCGGCCTTCGTGCTCGACATGTTCACCGACAATGCAAGACTGGACTGGGCGAGCCTGGAGAAAGCAACAAGGTATGCGACACGCTTCCTGGACAACGTGCTGGATTACAACGTGGGCAAGCACCCGCTTAAGGACCAAGAGGATTCAGTAAGCAAAAGCAGGCGAATAGGCATAGGCGTGACCGGCCTGGCCGACATGCTCGCAATGCTCAAGATAAAGTATGACTCCAACGATGCGCTCGCGTTCGTTGACAAGCTCTTCGGGAAGCTGAAGGAAACGGCGTACGATGAGAGCACGGAGATAGCAAAGGAGAAGGGATCCTTCGCGCTCTTCGACGTGCAGAAGCACCTCTCGATGCCTTTCATACAGAACCTGACCGAGGAGCTGCAGAAGAAGATCCAGGACAATGGTCTGCGCAACGTGGCCATACTTACAATACCGCCTGTGGGCAGCGGCTCGGTGCTCGCGGGCACGAGCAGCGGCATAGAACCCATCTTCGCGTTCAGCTACACACGGAGGAGCGAATCGCTGAGCAAGGAATACTTCAAGGTGTACCACCCGCTCGTGCTCAAGTATGTGGGCATGGCGTCGCTCAAGGAGGACGCCGAACTGCCTGATTTCTTCGTGCCTGCGCACAAAATAAACGCAGAGTTCAGGGTGAGCATGCAGTCAATAATGCAGAAGCACGTGGACAGCGCGATTTCGTCAACGGTCAACCTCCCGGCCAATGCCACAGTCGAGGACGTGGGCAACATATACATGCTCGCGTGGAAGGGCAAGTGCAAGGGCATAACGGTATACAGGGAGGGCTCCAGAGAGGGCGTGCTCATAACAGAAGAGGAGAAGAAGAAAAATGAGGCTCCGAAGCAGCCCGAGACATGGGACAGGGACAAGACGCAGATATTGATAGGCAAGACTGTAAAGATGCACGTGCAGCAGGACTCGCTGTACGTGACAGCCAACATAGATTCGGAAGGAAACGTCCGCGAGGTGTTCATCAACATGGGCAAGAGCGGCGGCCAGGAGAAGAGCTACACCGAAGCGATAGGCAGGCTCATAAGCAAGTACCTGCAGCTCAACGGCGACGTCAACGGTGTAATAGCCAGCCTGAAGGGCATCAAGTCCAACGACGCAATAGCGTGGGACAGAGGAATAAAGATGTACAGCGTGCCAGACGCCATAGCCAAGGCGCTTGAGATAGTCATAGGTACATCGAACTTCAAGGCGTTCCCGCTGAATGCCGCCAACGGAGCAGGAGAGGGTCCGCAGCTGGGCGTGCAGCAACAGGTCTCCGGCAAGGAGATAAAGCCTGAAACGTGTCCGGAGTGCAGCGAATTGACGCTTGTCCACGAAGGCGGATGCTACACGTGCAAGAACTGCGGCTACACCAAGTGTGCCTGAAGCCGCCTGTCAAGGGCCGCGCACAAAATCAAGATGGCTAACCCTGACGGCTACCCGTTCACCCTTGCGGCAAGCTGACCCACTGCAGTCTGCGAAAAGCCGGTGTACGTATTAGTGTAGTTTATCAGCAGGTAACCCTGAAACTCCTGGCCCGGCGAAGTCGAGTACTGACTGTTGCCGGCCCAGCACTGCGCGCTGAACGTGTAGTTGGAGCCTATGAGCATATTGATCTGGTTGCTCGGGGGATTGTTGGGCGCGTACATGTGCGCCGCGCTCACGTTCTTGTTGCAGCCGTAGGCCGTTATATTTATAGTAGAGAGCGTCGCCTGCTCCAGGTTTACCGTGAGCACACCGGAGCTCGCCATCTCTATGCTAGTGCACGAGAAGCCGGCCGGCAGTATGCACTGGTCGCCGAGCACGTTGCCTGGGTTGAATAGGCCAAGGGCGAAAAGCGCTGCCAACGCCACTGCTATTATGAGTATGGCCCAACCATAAGTAATCAAGTACTCCATGGCGGACTGCTGCCTGAGCTGTCGCATACTACTTATCCTACCTATGTTTTTTTATTACGTTAACCCCAAATGCATTTGATTGCATGTGGGTGTCGTTTCTTCTGCAGGCTTCAGGCTCTGCTTTGAACGTGGCTACGTATGTTGCCGCAGGCTCGGTATACACTGAAAACACCGTAATGGTGCTTATCACCATGCTCACGGTGCTGGCGTTATCGGTGCAGATAGCAAGGGGCTACTTCCTGCGCATACTGAAGAAGTTCACACTGAGGCTCGGCGCTGACATCTGGTGGCTCGTGTACATACTGCTGCGCGACGCCAGCATATTCCTTGTCGTTTTCCTCGGCTTCATGCTCTTCTGGCCAGCGATATACCAGGATTTCCCGATAGCAGTGCCTTTCATGCCGCTTGCCATAGACTTCTTCGCCATGGCGCTTGTGCTAATGCTTGTCGTGGACACGGATGAGGTGCCGCTTTACAACAGCCTGATGACCATACTAGTCCTGATAGGCACGGTGCTGTACATAACAGGCATGATATTCGTTACGGAGAGCGCGACGCAACTTGCCGTCCTACCGGCCACAGTATCGCTGAACCAGAGCAACATATGGGGATACTTCAACGCAAACTTCAATTCGCAGAGCAACCCCAACCTCGCCATGTACAGTTTCTACGTCACGTTTGGAATACTTGGCATATGCGGGCTTGTCGCGCTGCTCTACTCTTTCAGGGGCGGCGTACTCAACAGGTTCATAGAGCCAAAGCCCACGCCCGCCGTGAAGGAAACGATCAATCCGCCGCAGGCCAAGTGAGCGCCGATGCCCTTCAAGTACACGTTTGACAGCAGCAAATGCATACAATGCGGCATCTGTGGCGACGTGTGCCCGGTCAACGCGCTCGATTTCACCAGGCCCAGGCACAAGAACATAGAGGATGCGAGGGGCCAGCCGCCTTCCACGGAAGATATGACCGAGTATCCCATACAGGTCGACAGGTGCATAGGCTGCATGATCTGCCCCACCGAATGTCCAGTATCGTGCATAGAGATAGTGCATGTGCCGAGGGAGCCGAGATACGCACCCAAGCAGGGACCGATGCTCACCGTGGAGCCTACAAAGGACGAGTTCTCGCTTTCGAAGTACACCAAAGTGAGGCCCACCAAGGCAAAGGTCAGGGACCCGTGGGGCAACGAATGGCACTACATACCGCACACTGGCCCGAGAGCCACGAAGAAGCCTTCTGAGGTCTGGGAAAAACATGGCGAGATGGATTAAAATGAAGAGCGTGGTCATAGTGCACGGCTGGGGCGATGATTCGGAGAGCGGCTGGATTCCCTGGCTCGCGAGCGAACTCAGGCAGAAAGGCATAGAAACGATAGCTCCGGACATGCCAAATACCGAAACGCCGAAAATCGGGGAGTGGGTGCCTTTCCTTGCAGGGCAGATAAAGAACTCAGGCAGCGACCTGTTCCTTGTCGGGCACAGCATAGGCTGCCAGGCGATACTTAGATACCTGGAGACCCTGCCGGAAGGAAGCAGGATAGGCGGAACAGTGCTTGTCGCTGGCTGGACGACGCTCGCAGGCCTGAGCGATGGAGAAAAGGCGGTGGCGGAGCCGTGGGAAAACACTCCGATAGACTGGCAGAAGGTATCCGCACGCGCGGGTTCATTCATTTGCATCTATTCCGATAACGATCCCTATGTGCCCGAAGCCAATGCGCAGCTTTTAAGGGAGAAGCTTAATGCGAGGCTCGTGCTGGATTCAGGACAAGGGCACTTTTCCGAAGAGAATGACGTAACACAGCTTCCCGTGGCACTCAACGAGCTCCTGACAATTATGGGCCTTCCGATTGATGCCGCAATCATTTAGTAACTACGGTGCACGAATCCTTCTCCACTATCGCTTCGTTCTCGGCCTGCGCCACAATTCCATGGCTGCGCTCCACCAGCGCAGGGAAAGATTGCAGCGCACCAAGAACTGCAAGTTCGTTGAGCCCTTTCCTTATGCTGAACTCGGACGCAAATCCCTTCGCAAGCCACCTTATGGCAAAAGGATACGTCTTGTGTTCCTTTTCTACTATCTCCACGAGCTTCCTCGCCTCTGCGCTCCTTGCGCTGGCTGGCCCGTTGAGCTGGAATATCTGCACTATGTCGCTGTCGACCACAAAGCCATCGCCTGTCGTCACGAATGGCTCCAGGGCTATCACCTGCCCCTCCTCGAGCTGCGTGGTGTCGCCATTGTCGTAGTTGGGTATGAATATTGAAGCGTGGAGCTCGCCGTACTCCACGGCGTGGCCGCCGAGATTCCTTATGGGCTTGAACCCCCTGCTGCCCACCACCTTCCCTATCTCCTTGCCTATGTCATTCAGCCTCGCGCCGGCCCTGACCGCTGCAAGACCGGCCTCCAACGCCTCCTCTGCAGCCTCGACAAGCTTTGCGTAGTCGCCGGAGAGGTCCACGGTGGCCGCGCAGTCGCCTAGCACATCCTCGTGCCTTGCGCCGACATCAACCTTCACTATGTCATTCTCCCCGAACACAGTGGCATCCGCTATCGTGGCTGTGTAGTGCGCCGCACGATCATTGACGGATATGTTGACTGGGAAAGCAAGCTGCAGACCCTTGGACTTAATGAAAGCCTCGGTCTTCTCGCACACGTCCAGCAGACTGGCACCTGGCTTTACAAGCGCCTTGGCGTGCTGCACCGCTTCCCATGAAACGCTGCCTACTTCCTTCAGCTTCTCGTAATCATATTCCTGCATGTCAAAGCCTCTTCTGCGAGCCAGGACCCGTGAGCTCCTCCTCAGTTACCCCAAGCTCCTTGAGTATCTTCAGCGTGGCGGGTATGACCTGGTGGTTTATGTAGTAGTCAGGATCATAATCCTTTGCTGTCTCCTCCACCTCGGCCTTCTCGCTTATGCTGCTCCCGTGTCTCGTTATCACGTAGCCTATGGCCGCGCCATCCAGGTCCTCGCTCGTCTTGACGCCCTGCCTTATCGCCTTCTGCGCAGCGTAGAGCTCGGGCGACTTGATATCGTAATTGCCTATGCCCTTCCTGAGCTGCGTATGTATCACGAATTCCTGCATGTCCATATTGCCTGCCCGTATATTAGCAACTGTGTCGCGCACTATGGCTACTGCCTTCTCCTTGCTGCCTTCCTTCAGTATGGCGTCCAGCACTGCGTGCTGCGTATCGCGCGCCACCTTAGACCAGTCCCTGCGCACGAGCTCGAAGCCCTTTATCTTTATCCTGCCCGACTGCGAGAGGAGCGCGTACTTCTTCTTGGCACCTGTCTCACCGCCGCGTTTGCCCACGAATACACCACGCGTATAAGTGTCCTCAAATTCAAGTTCCATCGCGCCTGGCAAAGAGCTGTTGAGACGCTTCTGAAACTCAATCACATCATCGTTGCTCTTGCTGCCCCTCAGCAAAAAGGTACTATCGGTGTCGCTATAGATTACCTTGAAGCCGACCTTCTCCGCCTGTTCGATTGTATTTAGTATGAATTGCCTTGCGTACGCGGTTATGCTAGATGCGCAATCCCTCGAATACCACCTGGAGCGCGCGTAGCCAAGGTAGCCGTAGAACGAATTGGCCAATATTTTCAGCGCCGTGCTCCTTGCGCCGAGCTGCTTGTTGTCCGGCTCCTTCTTGAACGCCTTCTTCACAGACGTGCGCTCGTCTATCAGCATCTTGAGGAGCAGCGGCATTATGCCAACGCGGTCCTTCCTGAATCTTATGCCAGTTGGCGCCTCGTAGTAGTCCTTGCAGTCGATGCATATCGTGGAAGGGTCTATGTTATGCGCGATTATAATCGAAGGATACAGCCCTCGGAAGTCGAGCACAGATATGTTCTCATAGATGCCCGCGTCGGGCGTCTTTACGTACGCGCCTTCATACGGATTTGCCATCCTTGCTGTAATCATCGCTGGGTCAGGTTTGTTAGGTACCACTTCCCTGTGCTCATGCGCCAGGCACATGAGCATGTGCTCCGCAAGCTGGCTGGTGGTAGATATGCTCGCCTCTCCGAGCGTGGTGCGGCCCACGTGCGCCATCTCGACCTCTATCGGTATGAAGAACTCGAAAAGCTCATCCACTGCAAGCGAGTCTGCCAGCGAATAGTCGGCCAGCTCCTCCACCTGCCTGCCACCGGCATCCCACTGCTCCCAGATGCTAGCCCTGTCAACCATCTTTTTCCTCTTGCCGGTCACTGCCGCGTACACCTCCACGAGCTTGAAGTTGTTGACCTTGATCACCTGCTCAGACGCCCCAACCACGGAGACGAACTTAGCGACGTTGTACAGGTCGAGGTTCACCCTGCCAGGTATGCGCACCGCCTCGAGCAGGCCGTGGTGTTCAATCTTCGCGTTGCCTCCCTCGTGCCTGCCGAACTTCAGGTCAACGCCGAGCGCCGAGGCCCTTTCCATCAAGTACGGAATATCGAAGCCCGACGAGTTGTAGCCCACGATCACGTCAGGGTCTACGCGCTGCACAGCGTCACTGAAGGCCTGGAGCATCTCCTTCTCGCCCTTAAAACTGGAGACGAAGTCCCTGGCTATCTCCTTCGTCGCGAGCACTCTCTTCTCGCTCCCATCAGTGTAGCTTATCATTATCACCGGATCGCGCTTGGAGTTTGGTACCCCGCGCGGATTGTAAGTCTCTATGTCGAAGCTGAGGCGGCTGAGCTTGATGCCGAGCTGCTCGTCGCCCGCGCGTATGCTGTCTATGAGCATGTCGCCGCCCTCTTCGTGCATCTTCACTACGGCCGCGGACATGGGTGAGAGCCCCTTGTCTATCAAGTACCTCTTCCAGAAGACTATGTCCTTCTCGTAGCACGTGCCTAGCTCCCCCATTACCTCACTGACCCCAGGCACATGCCTCGGGTTCCTGAGCACTATCCTGAATACTTTCCGTTTATCCGTTCCCACCAAGAGCTCCTCTTCGCCAACCTCCTCTACGCCCACCTGCTCTCCCTCTCTTGTGACCACCTTCATCCCCTTAAGCTGCTCCGTGCTGACCGAGGCGTTGTTGGGCGCGAGGTAGAAGTAGGGGTAGAAGAAAGGGTCAAGGAGATTGTACACCCCGTCCATCGTCTTGAGGCTTATTCTGACTATGCCACGGTCGTTGCGAGTGACATAACTAGCGTCGAGTATTATGCCTTTGAGCTCCAAGTCCCTCATGCTACCAGTGAAGAGTGAATGTAGATGCAATTTAAGGGTGACATCCTCCCACGAATGAATTCGTGGGCTTCCCAGAAACGAAACGATGATTGATATGGAACGGAAAGAGTTATATTGTTTTGCAAGGAAAGAGGATTCGTATAGGGCGGGACACGCCCGAATCTACGCTCGTAGAGATTGCGTAAGACCGCAATTCCATGCGGCGGCGGTCTGGGAAGCGAGAACATACCAGAAACGAAACGATGGTATTGATGCCCCTCGCCTCCGAATGGCAAAAGGAGGCTCACGTTCGCTTTCATCCCACGATTCAAATCGTGGGTTTTCCCGCTCGCCATCTTATAAAAAGCGTTCCTATAGGGTGGTGTAGTTGCTGGTCCAGCTGCCCGTGCACGCGACATAGCTGAGCACGCCGTTATTTTCGTTGCCGCTGTAGCCGTTGGCGTTGCCGTCCGGAGGCCACCAGCCCACCAGATTCTGCAGGTCGATGGGCGCGCCGCCTATGCCCTCAGGATTCACGCCGAAGAAGGTGCCCAGCCCATTGGATCCGAATACCTGGCAGGCGCCGGGCGGCGCCTTGGGTGCAAATGTGCTGCTGTTGAAGATTCTGAGTTGGAAGAGAGCTTCCAGCACCACCGCGATGACCAGGATGGCCTAACTGTAGATTACCAGGCACTCCACGGCCTACTGCAGCTTCCTGGGCCTGCACACAGCCTTGGCTAGTGGTTGCTTCCAAAGGATAAATGCGTTTCTCCTCCTACTTCGGCTGCGTGGTCTCCTCCAGCTTCGCCTTCGTGAGAGGAAGCGGCGCTATGAGGCCGATTGAGCCGGCAAGATATGTGCCCCTTGCCGCGCACTCGAAATTGAGCATGTTTATGAGATCCTCGGCGAACTTCACGGGCAGCGTCTTCTTCTTGTCCCACGCGTCGTTTATCTGCGTTATCGTTTCCGCAGTCTCCTTGGCCGAAACTATGCCCTTTATCTTGAGCTCGCCCACAGACTTGTCGCCCTTCGCTCCGCCCTCATAGTTGGCCGAAAACGTGTAGGCAATCTCCACATTCTCGCCCTTGACCTTAACGTCATCGAAGTTTATGTTGAACTTCATGCCTGTTATAGGGTCCGCTGCCGGCCTGTCCGCCTCAACATGGTTTATTCCTATGCCTGTTATCATGCAATCAACTTGCAGTATATTGTCTTGCTTGGGTATTAAATACGTTGCACATGGCGCCGTATGACACCCCCAAGCATTCAAACAATCTTTAAGGAAACCGAGCCATATTAATAGCTTTATTACCTATTACACCTGAAATATATGCCAAATAGAACTGTATTGAACAAATATGGCCTATTTGTTTCCCAGATCCACAAGGTGTTGAAGAAGAAGGCACTCGATGGCTCAGACATCCAGGTTGTGGAGAAGGCCAAACTGGTCGCTATGCTTTCCTCACGCTCGTGGCGCACTTTCAAGTATCTCCACAATGGCGATGATTTCAACAAGGATGTGATAAAGGTGGAGATAGACACCGCATACAAGGACGGCTGGAAGGAGATAAATGAGAACGACATAAAAGAGGTGCTCACCCTGCCCGTTGGCGAACACTCGTTCTCGATGCTGCTCACATGCTTCTCGGAGAGGCCGGAGCGCAAGACACTCAAGGAGTTGTTCTCCGAGCTCGAGAGTGAATTCGTTGACGGCATAGAGCCAATCGAGAGCAGGGAAATGTAATAAGGGGCGCGCTCGCTCATCCTAATATTACTTGCCGATTAAGTACTAGCGGGGCATGTGGCGCAACTTGGATAGCGCACCTGGCTTCGGACCAGGGGGTTGCGGGTCCAAATCCCGTCATGCCCGAATGAAATTTGCGATGATAAAGGGCAGACCCGAAGCCGTAATAAAAGGCAAAAATTCAAAGAAAAATCAGGATACATGTTTAATTATGCGTCAACTCCCGACGAAGTTTGGAGAATTCTTCCGGTGTTAATTCGCGATTTGCAGGACCTGTTGCCCTGGCAAACCTAGGCGATAGTAATTGGAAGGCCTGGTTTTTATCCTTTGCAGGAGGGTTGCTTACTTTCTTTTTGCTGTAACTACTGCGCCTCTATCAAATGCTATCAGCGTTGTCCGCCCACCACATGTTACCTCGAGCACGTCCCCCTCTCCTAGCTCCAAAACGCCAGCTTGCGGTTGCTTGTCGTAAACCAGCCTCGCATCGAAGGCCGGCCCGTCGACCGCGTGGAGTACAAACCAGCCGTCGTCGTAGCTGATGGGGCGGATGCCGAGGACCAGCGCGCCGCCTTCGGCGGCTTTTTCTATAGCGGAATCTAAAACATGAACCCGCTTATTTCTAGGAAGATTCTCCCATTTACCCTCGATTTCCTTCTCGTTCTTCCCTTCTGTTTTTATTAGCTCATTATTGTCGTTTATCTCCATATCTTTCGTGAACTGCAACTTCTTCTTCTCAAGATTGTAGAATATCCATGTCTTTTTTCCTCTCATCTCTTCATAGCCTTCCAGAGTACTAACAAGCCCGAGTATCCTCTCGTTTGAAACCTTAACGCCATTCCTCTCCTTCAAATAATCCTCTATTTCGCCGAAGCGCACTGTATTGACAGATATTACAGGTTTTAGCGTCTGAATTTCCCTTGTTTGAGTTCCGCTCATTCTCTCACGTTACTGCTTACGCCGAACCCCTTAATTAAGATTGGCGTAATAAGCAGAAGCCACACAGAACTTCATTATTCTGGTCGAGCCTCGCGACGACAAGCATTCATTCGGCGCGACCTATTTGTAAGCCTT
>DAHVUT010000020.1 GCA_027328425.1 Microcaldota archaeon
CCGGCATTCGCGGAAGAGCTTTCCAAACTTGAGGAAAAGAGGAAGAAGCTAAACGACGAGTATAACAAGAAGATGAAGGATTCTGCGGAAAAGTATGCGAATTTGGGGAACGGCCGCGGAGACAGTGAAAGGAAGGAACGGAGGGAGCGCGACGCACACAGATATTATAGCTTCGTCGAACACGAAAATGCGGTAATCGACAAACGCATCGAGAAGCTGAAGAATGCTGACACCAGATGGAAAGATACAACAAATAAGTTCTGGAGCGACGCAAAGGAGTTTGAGGACGCAAAGGATGCTAGCAGGATTGCGGCACAGTACGAAAGGGAATTTGAAAATTTACGAGCGCGCACAGACAAGGAGCTGAAGGGGATACAGACCGAAGCGTACGGGAACAAAAACTCGGCAGGCAGGTTAAAGGACTTTCTATCGGACAACGCAAAGATAGTGGGAGCTGCTGGCAACACGAATAAGATAAGCGACATCACCGCCGAAATCGAGGCAAGAAAGGCGTACAAGGAGAAGACATTGCCTACTAGAGGAATGTATGATACTTATGAGGAGCGGGAGGATTGGAAGTGGGAGAGGGACAGGAGGAGAAGAGAGAAGGAGAATGCGCGTGAGAGTCGGAAAGCAAACAGGCAGAACAAGCAATAGTCCCGACAGGGCCATAAATCCGGTAGAGCCTGCAGAGCCGGAGGAAAGAAACGAAAGGATCTGCAGACCCGAAAAGGCTAGAACACGCTCGATTCGTCGCTAGAAAAGTCACCTTCCTCGTCGTCGCCGCCTTCCTCGTCGAGGTCGTCGCCTTCACCTTCTCCTTCGTCGTCTTCGGATTCTTCGCCGCTCTCATCTTCAGTTTCTTCTTCTTTCTTCGCCATTATAACCAACTTCGCAGGCGCACCACGCTAGGCCGCACAAGCGCAGTTATCATTCTCAAAAAACTATTTAATACTATCTTCTCGCTTGGACCGCCCAAACCGGGGGAATCGCGCTACCTATTGTTACATGCTCCCACGCCTAAAGGCTGTGGGCTTCCCGACGGCTCAAGTCCCCGCCCCGTCGGTATCTTCTCGCTTCACCAAGCCCGCTTCCCGAAGGAAGTCTTACTGCCTCTCTGCGAGCCTGACTCCCCCATCCGAGGGTGGGCATCCCTGCGAAAACATTGCACAGGGAAAAAACATTTATGCGTTTCTGTATCCCACCCGTAAACGGTGTGGTTTTGGAAATGCCAATATAGATAAATCTTGAAGCAGATGGATACGCAAGGGCTTGTAGCTCAACGGTAGAGCGCCCGCTTTGCAGGCGGAAGGTTGCGGGTTCGAATCCCGCCAAGTCCATCTCATTGGAACAACATCCATTTCCACGCTGGCAATACCTTGATGGTCTGTTTCCTAACTTTTATTATTTTCTCTTCGTTGAACGTCAGTATAGTCAGTTTTTTGCACTTCAATTTCGAAGATGCATCAATCAATGCCTTTGTTTCTCTCGCGTAAGTGCTGGGATCATTTATCGAGTAGCTTACTTGAATAAGCTCCTCTGGACCCCTACCGCTTCCGATTACGAAGTCAACTTCTGAGCCCCCCATATCCAAGTATGAAATATGCTTTGAGCGCCTTGTCAATTCCACAAACACCTGATTTTCCAGCTTTTTTGACATGTCGTTATCAACAAGAGCGAGCAGACCAGAGTCTGGCAGGTACAGCTTGGGTTTAGTGTTTCGCTGCTTAGGCTTCCTCGAATATGGGTAAAGAAAGAAAAAGAGAAACACTTCTCTGGCAAAATTTAGGTAGTTCATTCCAGTTTGATGGGATATCTTTATATTTTGGGAATTAAACCATTCTACTACAGCGGTCGGAGAGACGCTCCTGCAAACAGAGCCTAGCATTGCATTGATGAATGCTTTTAGCACAGGACTCTTCCTCACTTTATGTTTTTCTATTAGATCTCTCTGAATGACAGTCTCGTATAACTCCCTCAAGATAAGCGCCTTTAGCTCCAATGTGCCAGCCTCCACAACCAGTGGATACCCGCCGTACTCTAAGTACTCTTTGAATTTTGATGCAAGAATGCCTATTTCGTCCATCCGCATCTGCTCGCTGTATTTAACGCCCAATGCAGAACAGTACTCCTTAAATGAAAATGGCAGTATGAGGGTGTTTATCGCCCTTCCTCTGAGCTCATTAGGCAGTTCGTCTGTTGACAGTTCTGATGATGACCCCGATATTATTATCTTGTAGCGATGTTCATCGAACAGCGTCCTTAGCCATCTGCCCCAACTAGGGAAATTTTGGATTTCGTCTATGAATAAGTATATCTCTTTGTCTTTGTCCGGAGAGTAGATTGAGAACATGGACTTCTCAATCGTGTCCAGATCTGTTTGCTTGAGTCCCTCAAGGTCGATATCCTCCCCATTGATGAAAATCTTATTGCTCTCTGGCAAATCCAGTGAGTTTTTGCAGAGCAACATGAAGAAAGTCTTGCCAGCACGTCTCGGGCCTATGATTGAATTTATGAAGTTGCCTTTTGGCAGAGTCAGCCGTCTCTCCACCATCTTTAGTCCCTTGCCGTATCCATTGTACCGCAGCAGTGCATTGTAAATATCCATACTTATACTAGCAGATGGACCTTTATAAATTTATCTATTAGTAATTGATTATTTAATAAGAATAGCCCAATAGTATTCTGTTATTCCTGCCTCCTGATGAAAACATCGTAATTAATCATAGACGAGGCGCACAGGCTCCCAAAAGCCACTGTCTTCGGTGAGGGGACAAGGGCTTATCAGGCCGCTGGTTCGAATCCCGCCAAGTCCAAATGATGTTTTTTGACGAAAAATCTAGGACAAAAATAAGTTATTTAGCCTATTAACAATTAGTTTGTCAGGGAATAATTGTCCGGCCCATTTTTATACTCTCTCCCACTATTTTTATTATGAAAGTTCTTAACAGTATAAAAATTGAAGAAAAGAAATACCCTAACTCTCTCGCAAATAATGAGAATGCCATTAGTAAAGAGGTTCAAAGAAAGACCGGATTCAAAGTAGAAAAGGAAATATTCAGAGGACAAATAATTTACACGAAAGGAACAAAACCAGTGACAGGAAGTATATTACTTAAGGGCACTTATAAAGGTAAATCTGCAGTGCTAAAGATACAGGGTTTAAAGCTCGAATCCTCCGAGATCGAAATTATAAAAACATTTGAACAGCAGAATAAAAGTAAGATCATTCATGCTCCAACAATTTATTTATCTGAAGAATGGAATCCAAAACGCGGATATGGTTTCTTTATAATGGAATATGTTAATGCTACTCACATATACGATCTGCCCTTTGCAACTACACAACAGATGAAGGAGTTTTCTAGATTTTATCAAGAGTATAAGACAAAGGCGGTAACTAAACCATGGATAAAATTTGAAGGATATAATTTATATTCAAATACTACGGTAAATAATGGAAGCGCCTTATCCGCTGTAATTAGCGCAGTTGAAAAATGGCGTAAAAATATGGAAACAAAAGGAAGACTGAAGCTTGAAGACTACGCCCCATATCTAATCGGATTTTATCCGATTGCAGTAAAATATGTACCAAAAATGAAAATTGAGTTTATGCATAGAGAACTGGTGCAGCAACACATCTTCAAATTAGATGATGGAACATACAGGTTATTCTCGAATATACTTTGGGGGTATAGATTACAGTGGTCTGACTTAGCTTATAATATATGGTATAATTTGATAAACATAAGAGGGAACAATTATACCGCTGAAGAAGTGATAAAGTATATTGAAAAATGGATTGGCATTTATAAAAAAATGCCTATTGTCAAAAAAGACGATGCTTTTGATTGGAAAATAAATTTTCTCCTGACCGAGAGGCTAATAGGCATTATAGTTGGTGATCTCGGTAACGGCCAATATTGGGGTAGCTCTGAAGGCAAAAAATACTTCAAACATATGCTGCATGTGTACCAACAAGTGTTTAACCACTTTGCTAAAAAGTGTAGGTGACACGCTCCCACCCCTGAAGGGCGTGGGCTTCCTGCTTCAAAGAATACCTGATGGATTCTCGGACAGGCTTGCATTCGGGAGTGCCCCTCCCTATTCCACATCCGCACTCAGCCAATTCGGCTTTACGTTTACTGGCACATGCGGACATTCGTTTATACGAGGTTTCATGGAGCCTATCAGGTTTGTGGTAGTTACTTCTATCAATATCAAGATTTATATCTATTTTGTCGTCGTTATATGACACTGTGTTCATCTGCCTTTTCGCCCTTCGCTCTCATCCCACCGCTGAAGCGTGTGGGATTCCCCGCTCATCAAAGTTAAAATGTAATGCACGCCGAGAGCGCTGTAATCCGCACTTCGTGCAAAGGCTTATGATTCAGGGAGCCGCAATATGCTTGATTGCATGCTACCGAATCTTGACCCGAAGGCGCTGAAAGGGGTTATGGACAAGCTGGGCATAAGGAGCCAGGAGATAGAGAGCAGCAGGGTGGTTATAAGCTGCCAGGACAAGGACATAGTGATAGAGGAGCCGCAGGTCGTGCTTATCGAGGGGCAGGGGGTGCGCTCGTTCCAGATAAGCGGCGACATAAAGGAAGTGGAGAAGGCAAAGCTGGAGATAAGCGAGGAAGACATAAGGTTCGTGCAGGAGCAGACGGGCGCGGGAGCTGCTGACGCAAGGCATGCCCTAGAGGACGCTGAAGGTGACAACGCAGCAGCGATACTGAGGCTGAAGAAGGGCGGCAGCTGACGCCGCCTATTTTCGCTTCCTTGCTTTCCGCCCCGGTGGCTGTCTGGGGTGCAGCACAAGCATCCATTTCCTTCCGTATACCTCGCTGAACCAGATAGACTCGAAGCTGCTTTTGCTTATTCCGCGCTCCCTGCCTCCGTCAACGTCCATTATGCACAGGCTGCCGCCGTCATAGCCTGCAACCACAGAATAGTGGCCATACCTAAGCCCCTGCGCCTCATCTTCGTCCCCGAGCATGAAGTTCACTATAACAGGCATGCCCTTGTCCACGTACATCTCCAGGTCGGTTATGCTTGAATCGTACATGGATTCCGTATACATGCCGCAAGCCCTGGCTGCGGCCACCATGCCTGCGTGCGAGGTGCCGCCGGCCATAGTGGTATGCGCCTCCTTGGCGAGCGCCTTCTCGCTTCTGCGTATGCCCCAATACGAGAGCACAGCCCTGAGCGAGGCCGGGCCGCACGTGTAATCTTTCTCCTGCGCCACTGCATCAACGCCCAGACTGGCCTTGCAGGCTGGAGCTGCCATGGCTCCTGCAGGAGTAGAGCGTGCAGTATCGCTTCTGCTTTTCATGCCAGCCCCATACTACGATTCTGACTTTGCGCATATAAAAGACACGCGCAAGCCCTCCGGGCACGCTCACTTCCTGAGCTCGTCCTTTATTGAATCTTTCGGGAACATGACCATCATCCACCTGTCCAATCCGAACGTATTGCAGAACCAGTCGCTTGCGAAGGCGTTCTTGCTCATCACCTGCTCCTTGCCTGCGTACACGTCCATCATGAATATGTTGTCCTTGTCGTAACCGGTAATCACGGAGTAGTGGTCGTCGTTTTCGCTCCTCAGGAAGAAGAGCGCAATCACAGGAAACCCTGCGTCTATATACCCCTCTATGTCGTCTATGGACGCGTGCTCGATTACCCTTGCATGCATGCCGTAAGCGGGATCCGTTGCTGCGGAAAGCATGCCTGCAGGCGATGTGCCCTGCCTATCGTCTGTCTTCGCCTTCTTTGCCAGTACCTCCTCGCTTACGCTCTTGCCAAAGTACGATAATACCGCACTTATGGAGGCAGGGCCGCAAGTAGACTCTGTCTTCTGCTTAGCTTCTGGGAAGCGTAGCTTGGAGCGCATGTCCCTTAGCTCAAGCTCCAACAACGCGTGTGTCTCCTCAGTGCCGTACCAGTTCGGATAGCTTGCTATAACGCCAGTTCCGAACTTCATGTATATGCCAAGCGCCTTCTCCTCGTTGACGTGGGCTATGGCAAAGTCGTAGCCTGCTTTCTTCGCCTCTACAAGCTGCATCCTAGTCAACTCCGTACCTATCCCCTGCCCGCGGTATTCCGGAAGCACCCCGAAGCCATCGACGTATAGGGTCTTCCTGCTCCCGTACCTGTCAAACACAAACCTGAATGCATCGGCCTCCCTGGCGCCCTCTTCCAGCTCATCCCTCTCCTCGTCCAGCAGGTTGCCGCACGACTCACCTATTATCTTGCCTTCCTCGTTCTCCGCCACCACAGCTATCGACTTCTCGCCTGTGAACAGCGCCATCTTAGTCTCTTCATCGAATTGGACGCCGCCGGGATAGGCACTCCTCTCAAGTTGCATCAGCTCCCCCCTGCGCTCCTTCCATTCCAAAGCCTTGAAGGGCCGCAGGCTCACTTTTGTGCCAGGTACAATGTGCTGCAGATTCACTTTGGACGCAGAGCCGGGGCGCGCAATTCCAGTTAATTCACCAGCCGGAACGCGTTCCTGCCTGCGGTCCCTCTCGCCATCCATATACCGATTATGCCTTCCAGGGTATATAAAGATTAGTTAAGTGCCAATTCGGCAGAGAAAGCGGTTGGTGCAGGAACCGCTCGACCGAGCTAGAGGTCCATCTTGAAGATCTGCACGAAGGGCACCCTGCCCACCATCTTCACGTCGGCCTTTTTCACCATGCCCCTGTTCAGCATTACGGCCACCGCACGCTCGCCGACTATGTTGGCTGAGTATATGTCCTCGCCCGAGGTGCCGTCGCTCGCCTGCGCCTCGGCCACGAGTTCGCCCCTATAGAAGTCGGCATACTTGTCCAGGTCGAGCTGCATCTCGCCGCTTGCGAAGACCTTGCCCAGCAGCTCTTCGTCGCACATTGCAAGAAGCAGGCCCTGCGGCGTCGCGTGCTTCTTGATGTATATCATACGCTTACCCGTACTTGGCGAAGAAGAACACGGTGGTGCTGTATAGCACCCCGTACCAGAAGAGCCAGAGGGCGCCCGATATGTTGTAGAACAAGAAAGAGAAGAAGCTGATTGCGAAAAGGAGCCCGGAGAAGCCGATCTCTATGCCTGCGTTGCGGAAGAGCGAGAGGCCGTGCATCCCGCCGCGCGTCTTCATCTTGACGCTCTTGAACCACACCCTTGCGGGGTTCTCCGAGAGCAGGGCGGCTACGGCCCCCTTGAGCCTGACGAAGGCGAGCGCGAAGTTCAGCGCGAACATCATGACGCCCTTGGAGTACGAGTTGAAGTACGCCTTCGAGATCGCCATGGGTATGAATATGGAGAGCAGGAAGGCGCTCATGCCGAGCAGCTCCAGGTTGAGTATCGCGTATGGCGGTGTGAATATCTGCTTTATGGAGCCCAGCGCGAACGGCGCCGACGCTACGACTATAAGCATGGACACGATTGTGAATAGTATGAGTATCGAAGACAGGTAGTTCATGCCGAGCCCGTGGGCGGCGTAGTCCATCTTCGAGAGGGCCGACATCGCGCTCTTCCTTGTCTTCCTGGCGCGCCTCATGAAGTACAGGAGGAACTGCGTGTCGCCGTAGTTGTAGCGCCACTGCTGCTTGGCGAGCTCACTGAAGCTCTCTATGGGCTTGCCGAGCGCATAGACGCGGGGCACGTGCAGGCTCCTGAAGTTGTGCAAGTCGGACTCGAAGCCCATGAAAGTGTCCTCGGTTATGTATTCGGGGAAGCCACCTATAGCATCCAGCGCGCTGCGCCTTATCACGGCGCACGAGCCCGCGTAGAGGGCCGTGCCATTCAGCACCCGCGACGGCTGTATCAGCCTGAAGAATATGGCGTCGAAGAGGCTTACAGTGTCGGAGAAGAAGCTGCCCCTCTTGTAGCTCTTCTCCGTCTGCACGAACGACATGCTTGCGTCCTGGAAATAAGGAAGCAGGTCGAGCAGGAAGTTGGCGTCCACGAGCTCCTCGTCCGCATCGAAGATAGCAAGGAACTTCTCCTTGGAGCGCTTGAGCATCTCGTTGAGCGCGCCTGCCTTGAAGCCGCTCCTGCCCTGCCTGTGCATGCATATTGCGCCGTACCGCTTGCCGATGCGCTCCACCTCACGGGCGACACCGGCGTCGCTCGAATCATCAAGCAGGTAGAATGCGAGCTTGCCGGCGTCGTAGTTCATGCCCTTGAGCTTAGACAGGTTCCTCTCCACCATCCCGGGGTCCTCGTTGAATACAGGCATGACTATCGCCACCGTCGGTCTGCCGCGCATGGGCCTGAGCCCGTCGTTTATGCGCTGCAGGTACCTGTTGTAGTACACCGATCTGTAGTACGAGTATGAGGTCATTATGTTGAATCCGCTGGAGATGAGCGCCAGGAACGTGAAAGATATGGCTATGACGTAGGCAAGGGCGCTGTTCGCGTTTAGCAGCAGGAACACTGAAAAGAATATGCTTACGGCGGAGGCGGCGCAGAAAAGAAGCACGAGCATGAGCCTAGTGAATACGCCTTTGGGCATGCTTTCAGGTTTGACACTCATCGCACTCAGACAGGATATGACAGTAAAACATTAATAAGCAATGAGGAATCGTTTGGTCGGCGCGCCTGCTGCGATGGCGCCGGGGTTGGGATTTGAACCCAAAATCCCGTAAGGGAACTGGTTTTCGGGACCAGCGCAATGACCGGACTCTGCCACCCCGGCATACGCTTCTGAACTAGGCGCTTAATATTTCTATACTAGTGGGGCCGTATGGCATCAGCGCATCCCAGCACGGCACAGCGCCTTGCGCGTTACAGCATCCGCGGACTTTTGCTTCTCGCGCACGTATGTTTCATTACCCCCTTGCGATGCATACTGCTCCCTGTTTGGCCTCCGCATACTCGGGCAACGCACCCCTGTCGGCCGTCAGGTAACCCCTGAACGCCACATGCGCGTTCCAGCCCTTGCTCCAAAGGTTCATCGGGTGCAGGCGTATTCTCGCCTAATCTCGACAAAGAAGCCCACACTTTTCAGAGATGGGAGGATGTCACATATTACACTGTACTTTTGAATATGTGTCTGCGACTGCCGCCCCGCAGCCGGACCAATGGATCACGCCCGCCTTTCGGAGCCGGAACCTTCGCTCACGCGATAAACTGACGCCCCTGCCACAGTAACGCCCAGTCCTCCTACCATTGCCCTCAAAAGGGGCGGAAGAACGTCACCGCTGACAGCTGCCGCTATCACCAAAATACCGCCTATGGCCAGTCCCTCAGTCGCCACGCTTTTCGGACTCTCCCTAAGTGCGCAGGCAAGTGCATGCATGAGCGATTTCTGCTCTGACTGTGTCTCCTTCCGCAAGGAAGCCATGTAATCATACCTACATCTTTCCTGTGCTTTATTAAGCTTGGCTTGGCGCTGGCTTTGCTCCTTTAGACAGCACGCGTGCACGCACTTTAGGGCGCGGGTGCGCACGCGCAGCTCAAACGCCGCATGGCTACCATGACGCCCCTCATAACAATTATAAACTCCTACATGGATATCACAGCATGAACAGATTATTTTATATCGTGTCGGCTCTGGCAGTAATCGGTATTGTCGGCGTACTTGCTTACCACTATCTCGCACCCCCGTCACCGAACACATCGCCCGGAGGCATAATCGCAGGCGCAACTATACCACCATCCACTACTGCGATTTCATCCATTTCGGCGCATCCGTACATCAGTGCGTCGCAGGCACAAACGTTTCTCGGTGCAATCAGCTCATCTGCAGTGAAGAACTACAATACCTCAGCTGAGCTTTCGACACTGGGTTATGGTGGTATGGGGACCAATGCTACTGCGGCATGGACCGTAATGTACGGCGGCCCTGATAATGCAGATCTGACAGAGGTCGTGCTCCTAATGAACTCTTCAGAGCGCTCCCAAAGTCTCTACATGTCGATTGTTGCCCAGGGAAGCAGCAACAACAAATTGGTTTACGGTGTGCAGAACGGCATGAATTATGCTGCTTTAAGCAATCAGACCACGCACACGAGCGGCATGTTTGGATGGAAAGGCCCCTACATAGCCATGATCATTACAAACGCCACAGTCAACACGACTGAGGTGGCGGCAGTCGCATCTGCAGACCTCCCATGACTGGAGTCGCTCCTCTAGTCCATCTTGCCCCTAAAGCAGTAGTTCTGCTCCTAAAGTCTGCTCCTTGAGTCACTTCGGGAGCGAAGCACTTGGCGCTCATTGCGCGGCTCCCTGCTTCATGAACTCGTTCAGCAGCGCAGTGGCGTACGAGCCGCTGGGCAGCGAGAAGCCCAGCCTGTAGCTGCCGCCGTCGATGACATCGCACGCGAGGTCCTTCACCGGCGCGAGCAGCGGTCTGTAGGCCCCCTTCATGGAGAGCTCCGGCATCTGCCTCATGGCGAACTGCTCGCCGCCTATCTGCATCCGCTCCATCGCCTCCCTGGCGTATGCGCCCAGCTCCTCCCCCCTGCTCGCGTAGCCGGGCAGCACGCCAAGAGCGAACTTGCCGGAGCCTGAGATGCGCTCCATGTCGGGGAACCCGTAGAAGTCCTCGCCCGCGTATGCGGCGCTGGAGAAATCTCCGGCCCTCACCCTGGCCTCGAGCTCGCTGTTGAAGACGCTCGACTGCACAGCGTGGACGAACATGAGAAGCGTGCCCCTGGGCAGCAGCCTGAGCGCATTGGCGTAGTTGCCCCCGTGCATTGCGAGATGGGCCAGCACGGTGCGCTCTCCCTTCAGGAACTTCGGAAAATAAGACAAGGCCTGCTTGGGGTCGCGCTCCTCCGCGTACCGCGTCCTGGCCGCGGACGCCTCCGCGTTGACCTCGTTGCCAGTGTACGTGAGGTACTCGTCTACAGCACCCTCGAAGTCGCCCCTGAGCATGGCGGCGCCTATCTTCCAGTTGTTGCCCCTGTAGCCGAAGCGCTGCTCGCCGAAATAGTTGGGCATGCGCCCTCCGAGTTCTTCGGCAATAGCGCCGGCGTTGTCTACGCGCTTCGCATCCCTCACAGTTATCTCGAATGCGTTGCCCAGGACGTCGCCCATGCCCACACCGTCGCCGCGCCACTGGCCGTTGATCCTTATGTCCTTGATGCCTAAGGAACGCAGGTCGGCGTCGTCAGGCGAGAAGACGCTCGCGAGCTGCACGGTTACCGCATTCCTATCCTTGGTGCCCGCGTAGCCTATGGATTTCCTACCGTGGCCCAGTCTCTTCGCCACAGCGATGAGCGCGTCCACCGTGTTCCAGTTGCGCTTCTCCATCACGAACTCTATGTGCTTACCGCGCCCGCCATCCCCAGCCCTACCCAGCTGCTCCCCCGAGTATGCGGTTCCGGGCTCCAGTGTGGTGCCGTTCTCGGTTATCTCCTTGACCACGAAGTCCTCGGATGAGGATCGCAGCGTGCCCCCCGTGCCGCCTGTTTCTGTTATCAAAAGCATGGGAAAAGGAACCCATTAAAAGCTTATTAATCGCATATGATGACTTGGACTTAAGAGGGATTGTAAGTGGCAGAACACGCCATAGCCGAAAAGCTGCTCTACAGGCTCATAAAGAGACACATTGCAGGCACTACGATGGACTCGGCCATAGACAAGGCAAAGGAGCTCAACGGCAAAAGGATGCATGTTTCTCTTGCTTTCCTGAGCGGAGACGCCCTGGGCACTACGAAGGCAAGGTACGCCACCACCACGTACCTGGAGCTGATAAGGAGCATCTCCAGGCTCGGACTGAAGGCGAGCGTGCAGGTACCGTTGGGTCAGATCGGCTACGCCATATCGAGCGAGATAGCCGAGAAGAACGTAAACGAGATACTCGGCACCGCGAACAAGCACGGCGTGTTCGTGTGGCTCGACGTAAGGAACCACAGGTTCGAGCTGCCCGGATTCCTGGATGGCGCCAAGGGGATAGGCTACGCCGTCGACCTGGGCAAGGCGGAGGAGTACATGAAGGTCAACAGGGGCAGCATACGCGCCGTCAAGGCGCTGTGCAACGAGGTGCACAACGACAAGGAAAGCATCAACCACGCATTCACGAGGCTGAGGAGGATAGCCGCAGGAGTCAGCAGCATGGTCGTGCAGTCCGCGCCTGACGGGGTGATGAGAAAACTGCTCAACGGCGGCGGGGCCGCCAAGCACACAGTCTTCGAGCTGCAGCTCGGCTACAAGAGCAAGATAGCGAACAGGCTCATAAAGAAAGGAAGCAGCATAAGCGTCTATGTTCCATTCGGCAAGGACTGGCAGCAATACGCAAGGAGCACGGTGCCGGAGCGCTACGCCAGGTTCCTGGCGAAGAATATACTGAACGAGGCCTAGAATGAAGAGCGCATGGAAGGGCAGCAAGGAGGTCGGGGACCCCAACATAACAGTGACCGGGGCCAGCGGCAGGATAGGACACCTGCTCGTCAAGAGGCTGATCGAGGAGGGCAACAGCGTCAGGGCGATGATACGCGAAAAGGGCAACACGCGCGAACTGCCTCCTGGCGCGATACCGTTCGTGGGCGACATAACGGAGAGGGGCTCGTGCGCCGATGCATTCAACGGGGCGGATGTGGTGTACCACCTCGCCGGCCTCAGGGAGTCGGCCAGGGCGAGCACCGCAGACATGATGCGCGTCAATGTCGAGGGCACGAAGAACGTGGCGGCCGCCTGCGCCAGGGACAAGGTCAGGCAGCTCGTATTCTCCAGCACCACGGACGTCTACGGCAACAAGCGCGAGGGGCTCATAGACGAAGGCACGGAGCCATTCGCCACTGACAAATACGGCTACACAAAGATGCTGGCGGAGCAGGAGATAGCCAGGAGCGGGGTGCCCTACACCATACTGCGCGTCGGCACCATATACGGACCCGGCTTCGAGCACTCGTTCTTCAAGATATTCAAGGCTCTCAGGGAGGGCAAGGCTGTAATAATAGGCAAAGGCGACAACCATCTGCCCATGGTGCACATCGACGACATCATAGACGCTATGGTGGCCGTCATGGAGAAGAGGAGCGCAAGCATAAACAAGACATACAATGTCTGCGACGGCGAAGACCATACACAGGAGTACCTGATGAAGCTCGCCGCGGGCATGCTCGGCGTCAGGGCGCCGACGAGGCACGCGCAGGAGTTCATGGTGAAGCTGCTGGCCAAGACAAGGGGCCTCGACAGCGACGAGCTGAGGTTCCTCACCGCGGAGAGATACGTGGACGTGAGCAAGATAGGCAGGGAGCTCGGCTGGAAACCAAAGGTAAGGATAGAGCAGGCGGGCAGGGAGCTGGTGGAGGACTTCCTGAGGAAGGGCGGGAAGGAGATTGGCGCTTAGAGTGTTACCATGTCGGTGAAGATAGGCAAGATAGAGAAGTACATAAACGACGAGCTGGCCAGGAAGGGGGCTCTGCTCTTCATGCTGATAGACCCTGCGGACTACGACAGGGAGGAGGACGCGGTACGCGTCGGGATCAGCAGCATTGAAAACGGGGCCGACGTGCTGCTCATAGGCGGCAGCATAGGCGCGCAGGGCGAGCTGCTCGACAACGTGACGAAGGGCATAAGGGACAAGGCGGGAGGCACGCCTGTCGTGCTGTTCCCAGGCAACATATCCAGCGTGACCAAATACGCCGATGCAGTGTACTTCATGTCGCTGCTCAACGCCAGGAATCCGTACTGGATAATACAGGCGCAAATGCTCGCTGCACCAACGATCAGGCAGATGAAGATAGAGCCGCTGCCTGTCGGCTACATAGTCGTGGAGCCGGGAGGCACGGTCGGCTGGGTCGGCGACGCGAACGTAGTGCCGAGGACGAAGCCCAATGTGGCCGCCGCACTTGCCAACGCCGGCGAATTCCTTGGCAACAGGTTCATAATAACTGATGCAGGCTCGAACCCGCAACTGCAGGGTTTCGGGCCCATACCGGCAAGCGTGATAAGCGCCGTCAGGAAGGCCACTACTGTGCCCTACATAGTGGGCGGGGGCATAAGGGACGCGGAGAGCCTGAGGCAGGTGTACAAGGCAGGGGCTGACGTGGCGCAGATAGGCGCAGTGCTCCAGGACCACGGCGACACGAAGAGAATCATGGAGGGCTTCGTCAGGGCCGCAAAGGAGGAGGGCAGGAAGAAGAGGTAGCGGAACGTGCCCGGTATACGCCCCCTCTCGTCCACCGAGATAGCGCTGATCGCGAGAGAACTCGGAGGTGCGCTGCAGGACGCCTACTTCAAGAGCTTCTACGAGCTGGACGGGGGCAGCTTCCTAATGACGTTCTCCAGGGAACGCAAAGAGCGGGCCGTTTTCGTGAGCCTTGGCAGGAGCGCGCACCTCACAGAGTTCAGGGAGGGAAAGAAGGAGCCCACGCACTTCGCGACAAGCGTGAGGAAGGCGCTCGACGCGTGCAGGCTCAGGAAGATAGAACAGCACGGCACGGACAGGATACTCGTCATGGAGTTCGGAGGCAGGCGGAACGTTAGCGTGGTGCTCGAGATGTTCGGCAAGGGCAACATTGTGCTTGTAGACGACAGGGGCCTGGTGGAGCTGGCGTACAGGAGCGTGAGCTTCAGCGACAGGAGCCTGCGGAAGGGAATGCTCTACTCGTTCCCCGCGCTAAGGGGCAGGGCCGGAGGAGGCGGAGTGCCGGAGCGCCCGGAGTCTGTGCTCTACGTGAGGGACGGCGAGCCGCTGGGCTTCGGGATAGGGCCGGTACAGGAGTACGAGCAGGATGGCGGCATCAGCAAGGAAAGGTTCGAAAGCATGAGCAAGCTGCTCGACAGCCTGTATCTAGAGGAGCGCAGCAGCGGGAAGGACGAGGAGAAGGCGAGGCAGGCAGAGGAGCTGGGCAAGAGCCTGGAGAAGCTCAGGACGCAGATTAAGGAGAACGAGAGGGAGGCCAAGGAGTGCAGGGAAGCAGCCAACGCAATCTTCGGGCGAATGCACGAGCTTAACCGGCTGCTGGCGCAGGCGAGGAAAATGAAGGCAAAGGAGGCAGGCGATCTTGAGGGCGTGCCGGACATAAGAGTAAAAAAGGTGGACGCGAAAAAGAAGAGCGTAACGGTGGAACTGTGATAACATGATGACCAAGGTCGTGATGCTGGGCACCGCAGGATCGGCGCCCACGAAGGACAGGCGCATGCCCAGCGTTGCAGTCGTCTACGGCGGCGATGTGCTGCTCTTCGACTGCGGCGAAGGAACGCAGTTCCAGATGCTCCAATACGGCATAAACCCGGTCAAGGTCAGGGCGATGTTCATAAGCCACATGCACGGCGACCACACGATAGGCATAGCCGGCCTGATACGCACGATGGCGCTTCAGAACAGGAAGGAACCTCTGTACATCTACGTGCCCAAAGGCGAAGAGGCGCCGGTGCGCAGCCTCATCGTCTTCGACAGGGCGATGATAAACTACCCGATAGAGATAAAGGGCGTAAGGGCGGGCAAGGTCTACGAAGGCAAGGGCTACTCTGTAAGCGCGTTCAAGCTAGCGCACACTGTGCCGACGTACGGCTACGTCTTCAAGGAGGACGACAGGCTGAGGTTCAGGAAGGAGCTGGCTCACAAGCTGGGCGTGAGGGGCACGATGTTCGGAGAGCTGCAGAGCAAGGGCAGCCTGGTGACGGGGGGCAGGAAGGTAACGCTGAAGGAACTCGCGTGGACGCAGCAGGGCAAGAAGATAGTCTACGCTACGGACACCAGGCCGGTGCGGGAGACGCTCGGCGCCGCAAAGGATGCAGACCTGCTGATACACGAATCGTCTTACGTCTCTTCGGAGCAGAGGCTCGCGGAGCGCAGAAAGCACTCAACGGCAGGCGAGGCGGCGATGCTGGCGAAGCGGGCGGGGGTAAAGATGCTTGTGCTCACCCACATAAGCGCAAGGCACAGGAGCGACACCCAGATGCTGAGCGACGCCAGGAAGTTCTTTAGGAACACGGTTGTGGCGAGGGACGGCTACAGCCTCGTCATTTAGCTCT
>DAHVUT010000010.1 GCA_027328425.1 Microcaldota archaeon
TGGGTTGCAGGGAATGGTAAAGGATGAGAGCAAGAACACTCTCGTAGTAGACACGGGCAACCGGCTGATAAGGCTGGTGAAAGCAACGTCTACCTTTCGCTTTTACGCCGGAAGGCAGTCGTTCGTTGTACGTGGAGACGAGATAGCGTTCAGGCCGGAGGACAGGATAGAGAAAGGAATGAAGTATTACAAGAGAAGGGAGCTTTGATGGCGAAAGAGCAAGCGTGCAACGATTCCCACTGCCCCATACACGGGAGCATGAAGGTCAGGGGAGCGAGGTTCACCGGGCCAGTGGTAAGCAGCAAGGCCAAGAAGACTGCTATAGTGCGCATAGACTACACTATGTACCTGCACAAGTACGAGAGGTACCTTAGGAAGCACTCCCGCATACCGGCCCACAATCCGGAATGCATAAACGCCAAGGTGGGCGACATAGTTGACATAGCGGAGGCGAGGCGGATAAGCAAGACCAAATCGTTCGTGATAACGGGCATAACCAAGCCCGCAGGGGCGAGCTCATGAGGGCGCTCAGCAGCAGGATAACTAAGACGCTGGTGCCGATGTCCACGCTCACGTGCGCGGACAACAGCGGCGCTGCAACTTTCAAGATAATACACAAGCTGGGCAAGGGCCACAAGCGCTCGGGCCTCGCATCGGCCGGGATAGGCGACATAGTCAGGGCGAGCGTGATAAAGGGCACGCCCACGTACCTCAAGAAGCCGGTGCTCGTGATGATAATAAGGCAGCGCTCTCCGATACGCAGGGGCAACGGGATGCGCGTGCGCTTTGAGGACAACGCCGGCATAATGGTAGGCGATGACAATCTGCCGATAGGCACTGAGATAAAGGGCGCCATGGCCAGGGAAGTGGTCGAGAGGTTCGCCAAGATGGCCGGCATAGCGTCCAGGATAGTGTGATAATCATGATAACGAGCGGAAAGCCAAGGAAGCAGAGGCTCTTCAGGTACACAGCCAGCAACAGCGAGAGGCAGAAGCTCGCCCACGCGCACGTGTCAAAGGAGCTTGCTAAGAAGCTGGGCATAAGGCTCAGGAGCACCAGCGTGAGGAAAGGAGACACTGTAAGGATAATGAGCGGGAAGAGCAAGGGCAAGAGCGGTAAGATAATAGGCGTGAACCTCAAGAGCACAACCATTTTCGTGGAGAATGTGGTGCGCAAGGACGCGAAGGGCAAGGAAAAGCACATACCAATAAGCGCCTCCAGCGTTTACATAACCGATTTCGACCTCTCGGACAAGCTCAGGGCCGGAAAGCTCAGGGTCCAGAGGCAGGCTGCGGTGCAGCAGCCCGTAGCCGGTGCAGTGAATGCTCCGGGGGAGAAGAAGTGATGCTATGGCTAGGCACGGCAACTCTAGGCACATCAAGCGGTTGGCTGCCAGCGGCTACTCGAAGCCGGCGAGAAAGGCATCGGCTTACTTGGCGAAGCCCAACCCGGGCAGGCATGCGCTCGATAGCAGCGTGGCGCTGCTGGTGCTGGTGAGGGACAAGTTCGGCATAGCGTCCAACGCGGCAGAGGCGAGGAAGATAATAGGGCAGGGCAAGGTCGAGGTCAACGGCGCCAAGGTGACGGAGCCGTGGTACCCGGTAGGCTTCGGCGACACGATAACACTGGCAGATTCCGGAGAGAGCTACTCGATAGGCATAGCTAAGCACGGCACGATAGGCGTGGAGAAGCTCGAGGGCAAGAAGGCACGGGGCAGGATGCTCAAGGTGATAGGCAAGTACCTGGCGAAGGGCAACAGCGCGATGCTGAGGCTCTATGACGGGTCTGTGGTGAGGAACGAGAAGGGAGCAGGCGTAAACGATACTGTAGTGCTCTCAGGAAATACAGTAGACAAGGTGCTGAAGTTCGAGGAGGGCGCGCAGTGCCTTGTGATAAGCGGCGCGCACGCGGCAGAGCGCGGCTCCATAGCAGGCATAAAGAAGGGCAACGCGTCCAGCCCTGCTACGGTCGCTGTGCAGAGCGGCTCCGGCCAGTTCGAGACGCTGGTGGAGAACGTCATGGTGGTAGGTGCCTGATATGCAGAATCAGAGCCGAAATCCGATGCTCGGCATAAGGCTGGGCAAGGTTGTAGTGAACATAGGCATAGGCAGCACCGAGGACAAGCTCGACAGCGCGAAGGCGCTGCTCAAGAAGCTCACGGGCATGGAGGCCACATACACTGAGGCGCGCAAGAGGATGCCTGAGTTCAGCATAAGGCAGGGGCAGAAGATAGGCGCAGTGGTGACGCTGCGCGGCAGGCGCGCAGACGAATTCCTCAGGAAGGCGCTAGAGGCGCTTAACGGCACGCTCAAGGCGAGCTCGATAGTGGACAACGGCCTCAACTTCGGCATAAAGGAATACATAGAGTTCAGTGGTGTGAAGTACGACCCAAAGATAGGCATGCTCGGCCTCAACGTCAACGCTGCCTTCTCCAGGAAGGGAGTGCGTATTGCACTCAGGAAGAGGGCCAGGAGCAGGCCCGGGGCGAAGCACAGCACGATAGGCAGGGAGGAACTGCTGGAGCACATCTCGGGCGCTTACGGAATAAAGGTCGCAGAGTGATACGATGAAGGTAGGCTACGAAGAGAAGTACAAGGGAAGGGGCCTGAGGAAGTGCAGGATATGCGGCACGTCCAGGGGCCTGATACGCTCCTATGGGCTCTACGTGTGCAGGAGGTGCTTCAGGGAGATAGCCGAGGACATGGGGTTCAAGAAGTAGTAGTGGTGTTTATGGCAGATTTGCTCGCAGATGCGCTGAACAAGATAAAGGGCTACGAAAGCCTCGGCAGGCAGGAGTGTGACGTGGCTTCGACGAAACTGATGAAGAACATAGCAATGACATTGAAGAAGAACGAGTACATAGCAGACTTCGAGGAGGTGCAGAATGGGAAGTTCAAGGAACTGCACATCAAGCTTGCCAACAGGATAAACGACATAGGCGTGGTCAAGCCAAGGCACGCGGTCAAGCTGGACGAGTTCCAGAAATACGAGACGCGGTACATACCCAGCAGGGACTTCGGGCTCCTGATAGTGTCCACCCCACAGGGGGTCATGAGCAACAGGGAGGCGAAGGAGAAGCGCACGGGCGGCAGGCTGCTCGCCTATGTTTACTAGTGGTGCTTATGCAGGAAATAGAGATACCAAGCGGCGTGAAGGTGCAGGTGTCCAAGGACATGGACGAGCTTACAATCAGCGGCAAGCTTGGCTCGTGCGCCAAGCGCATCAATACGCACCTGCTGCAGGCCAGCGTGGACGGCAACAGGCTGGTGCTCAAGGAGGCGAGCGCGAAGAAACTGGCGAAGAAGGCTACGCTCGCGGCGCAGGCACTGGCCTCTGAGGCGAAGGGGGCTATGCGAGGCGTGGAAACTGGCTACGAGCGCAGGATGAAGATACTGTTCGCTCACTTTCCGATAACAGTCGAGGTGAAGGACGGCACGGTGCAGGCGAAGAACATGTTCGGGGAGAAGAAGCCCAGAGTGGCTAGGATAATAGGCAACACTAAAGTGGAGGTGAAGCAGCAGGAGCTCACGGTCAAGGGTGTAGATATGTACGACGTGGGCCAGACTGCGGCGAACATACACAAGCTCTCGTTCGCAAAGCACAAGGACTCGCGCGTGTTCCAGGACGGCATATACTACGAGAGCGAGGAATGATGGTCATGAGCATAGAGAAGAGGAAGCATCCTAGGTTTGTGGTGCCGAATTACGGTGCGAAGAGCAGGAAGCGCGTCAGGGACAGATGGCGCACCCAGCGGGGCGAGGACAACAAGAAGCGCAGGTACTGGTCTGGCTACGGCGCCAGCCCCAGGATAGGCTACAAGAACGCGAGCGACGTGCGGTTCGTTAGGAAGGATGGCGTCCTCGAGGTGCTCGTGCACAACGAGGCGGAGCTGCTGGCGGTGCCGAAAGGCGGGAGAAGCGCCGCTGTGTTCGCGCACGGGCTGTCGCGCAGGATGAAGCTCATGCTGGAGAGGAAGGCGGCCGGAGCAGGCATACGAGTGATCAACAGGGTGCGGTCATGAGCGTCAAACTTGCAAGGCGTGTGGCTGCCGAGGAGCTCGGAAGGGGAGAGGCGGCGATAAGGTTCAGGCCGGAATCGCTGGACGAGATAGGCAAGGCGATAACAAGGGACGACATCAGGCGCCTTATAAAGAGCGGCGCCATAACTGCAGTGAAGATGAAGCGCGAGCTGCATAAGAGGACGATAAAGAAGAAGAGGTACAGGGGCCCAGGAAAGAGGAAGGGCACTGCAAACGCGAGGCGCGGGATGAGCTGGGAGAAGAAGACCAGGGCGCAGCGCACGCTGCTAAAGAAGCTGAGGCAGATGGGCAAGCTTGACAGGAAGGTGTTCAGGAAGTACTATCTGCTGACCAAGGGCAACGCGTTTCCCGACAAGCGCTCGCTGCTGCTCCACCTCAGCGATGACGGTATAAGGATAAGCGACGAGGAGATGAAGCAGATAAGCGAGTTCGCAAAGAAGGAGTATAGGTGATTTGTGTGCAAGCGTCTACCAGCATGAAGTTCAGGAGAAGGAGGCAGGGCCTAACCGACTATAGGAAGAGGCTCGAGCTAGTGAAGAGCGGTCTGCAGCGCGTGGTGGTCAGGCGAAGCAACAAGCGCATCCTGGGGCAGGTGGTCGCCTACGAGGAGCGCGGGGACAGGATAGTGGCGAGCGTGGACTCCAGGGAGCTGGAGAAACTGGGCTGGCCGAGCAGGAACAACAGGCCTACGGCCTATCTCTCCGGCCTGCTGCTGGCGAAGAAGGCGAGCTCGAAGGCAGAGGGGGAGCTCGTGCTGGACATAGGCATAGCCGCGCCGGTAAGGGGCTCTGTGCCGTTTGTATTCGCCAAGGGCTGCATCGACGGTGGCATGAAGCTCAAGGGCACGTTGGAGATAAAGGAGGAGCAGTACAACGGCACGCTGATAGCAAAGTACGCGGCTCAGCTCGGCAACGGGAGCGAAGCGTTAAAGAGGCAGTTTGGCGCATACATGGCGAAGGGCAACGAGCCAGGCTCGCTGCCAGCGCTTTTCGGGCAGGTAAGGGAGAAGATATTGAAGGGTAGTTGATTTGTTCTACAGGAGAAGCAGGGTAGAGGAGGAGAAGCCGGTATTCAGCGTAGAGGCGTGGCAGCCCAAAACAAAGCTGGGCCAGATGGTGAAGGCGGGGCAGATAACGAGCATAGAGCAGATATTCGCTATGGGCAAGCCAATAAAGGAAGTAGGCATAGTGGAGGCGCTGCTGCCGGGCCTGGAGAGCAAGCTGCTGGAGCGCGCCAGCGTGCAGCGAATGACCAAGGACGCTAGGAAGGCAAAGCTGCGCATGACTGTCGTGGTCGGCGACAGGAAGGGCCACGTCGGCCTGGGAGTCGGCAAGGCGTCGGAGGCGAGGCCAGCGATGGCCGAAGCAGAGAAGGACGCGAAGCTGCACATGATAAGCCTGAACATGGGCTGTGGCTCTTGGGAGTGCAGCTGCGGTACGCAGCACTCGCTGCCCATAACTCTAAGGGCTAAGGTAGGCACTGCCGAGATAATACTCAAGCCTGCGCCCAGGGGAGTGGGCGTGGTGGCCGGAGAGACGGCCAAGACAGTGCTCGAGTTCGCCGGCGTGAAGGACGTATGGACCTTCGCGAGGGGCAGGACCAGGGACATATTCAACATGGCGCTCGCGACTTACGACGCCCTCAAGAGCCTCTCGCAGATGAAGAACGTCGACAAGCTTAAATAAGGGGGTGCGCAATGGACGCACACGGAACTGCCCTGTCGGGTTGACAAAGCAAATGATGCGCTCGGCAGCATAGGGAGCGAGGGGTGCACAAGGAGAATGCGCTGCACCGCTCTGTTGTTACTTTTCAGGTCAGGAGCAGCGGTGATGTACCTGTGCAGTGGCGTAGCCCGGGGGAGAAGAACTTCCCAATCTGCTACGGATGCTCAGCATCGGGCATGTAATGTTTTTAAGCCTTGCCTACCCAATAAGGCCGTCAAACGGCCATAGGAGCGGGGTAACACCGAAACCCATTCCGAACTTCGCAGTTAAGACCGCCCACGACGCGAAATACTGCCGATCAGGCGGGAAAGCGCGTTGCTGTTTGGCACTTTACACAGTCAGCGTCAGCTAGGCGCCGCTTTCTCGAAGATCCAGAAATAGTCCTTGAGCAGTTTGGAATCCGCAGGTGTGGAAACCACTGTCTATCAGTGCCGCTACGCCGCATATACCGGGTAAACTACCCGCCCCTAAAGGGTGTGGGCTTTCCATCAAGATGATTTGAATGTTGCACAGCAACCGACAAACCACTTTCATAGGACAGCAGAAGGTCGTTTACAAGACCTTGCCTATTGGAAATCTGGGCATTCGTGTTGAGGGAATGTTCCCGCTCCAACAGGGATTTTATGGCGATGTTCTTGCTTGCATTCCTGTCGGAGTTCACCACGACTCCGCACTTGCACCTGAACAGTGCATAGTTGCCGCTGTCATGTCCTTCTCCCACAGCACCGCAGTGGGAACAATATTTGGACGTATGCCAACTATCCACAATATTCAGCGTAACACTGTTGTCGAAACAGCGGGAGGTGAGAATCTGCCTAAAGGTAAAGAAAGGAATATTCATCACTTTCTTGTTGTACTTCCTGCCCTTCGGCTTAAACCTCTTGAGGTTCTCGATGGCGATGTCGGCATCGAACCTGAGCGCAAGGTTCATTATCTCCTTGACCATCTGACCGAGATTGGTCTTGACGAAATCCCGTTCTCGTGTTCGGAGGCGCAAGAGTTTATCTTTAGCATTGAAGGATTGGAGTATCGCCCTTCGTTCCATTACCTTCTTCCGTCTGGCATAGATGTGCCTGCCGAAATATGTCTGATACAGGACATCGCCCTCTGGAGACACGACGCTCACGGCAAAGTGTTTTGCGTTGATGTCGATGCCGAGAACATTCTTCCGTTGAGGAATGGGAGCATCGTCCTTGGACAGGTATGCGACGATTTGGAGGTTGGAAGTCAGACCGTAGGTCTTGCAGATCCAGCCCCCTGCAAGGAGGCTGGTGTATCTCTGCCAGTTTCGGTTCTTCACGATTGGGGCCGCAACCCTGTTCCTCGGATAAATTCCGAGTTCCACGAAGTCGAGGGATTTGGTCGAGAATGTACTGCAGTTCCGCGGGACGTTGAATTTGGTCGTCAGACTCCTGACTTCATTGCCCTTCTTCTTCCAAGCGTCTCGTATGAAGGAAGTCACGATTTGGATGTTGAAACCGGTCCTGTCTTTGGATGGATGGCAGACCTTATGATGGAAGTCACCAATTCGTTTGCATCCTTTTCGTTCAGAGAGCATGAGATTGAATTCGGAAAGGGCGGATTTATTGAAATCGGAAAGGATAGCCTCCTTTCTAGTTGTTGGCTCAATCTGCAAAAGGATAGCACGTTTCATTCCCCCAACGATGTTTACTTCCAGAGAAAAACATATAATATTTGTGTTGCTCGACAATTCCTCCCACCGCTAAAGCATGTGGGCTTCCTTGTTGAGTTTAGGTGATTTTTGTGTGTCATTTCTTTCTGACATACAGCTCTTCCATCGCGGAGCAGACGAGCGGGGTGAGGCCGTTGAGAGGCAGCTTGTCATTATAGCCCTCCAGCGTCTCCTTGGCCTTGTTCCCGTAGAGTTCTGCCTGCTGCTGCGCGTATTCGAGGCCCTTGTACTTGTCTATCATCTCCCTGAGGAAGTCTATCTCCCCCGTTGTCTTGTCCTGCCTCTTCTTGGCGTATATGGCGTTTATCCTCTCTTTCTCCCCAGGGCTTGCGTTCTTGTAAGTGTGCAGTATCATAAGCGTGAGCTTGCCCTCGTAGAGGTCGCCGAAGTTCTTCTTTCCGAACACTTTCTCGTCCGCTGTCATGTCCAGTATATCGTCTACTATCTGGAATGCAGTGCCTGCATTCTTCCCTATGTCCTTAAGCATCTCGAGCGTCTCACCTTTCTGCCCTGCAGCTATGGCGCCTATCTGCATTGGCCCGTAGACTGTGTAGTAGCACGTCTTGCTGTCTAGTATCCTGTAGTAGAGTGCCTCGTCCGCTTGTTTCAGGTCCTTGGTGTGGTGTATGAACTGGTTCTCCACGTGCTGCCCTTCCATCGTGTAATCTAGCATGTGGTAGAACTTCTCGAACATCCTGTTTCCCTTCTCAGGATACGCCTTCATGTAGTCCTTCAGCATGCGCCACATGGCCATCTGGCCTGTGTTGGTGGCGTTGAACGCGTGCACCCAGCCGTGTATCCTCTGAATCGCGGGCTTGCCCCTTCGCAGCTCCGAGTCGTCCTCAATATCGTCCTGCATAAGGATCCAGTCTTCTGAAAGCTGCTCTGCAGCTGCAGGCAGGATAAGGTCCTCCTCGGTTCCACCGAATAGCTCGCCGGTTAGCATTACCAGGCCAGGCCTCCTGTAGCTGCCCTGCCTGTCTATGTAATCGCGCATTATCCTGTTTGTATTCCCCTCTTTCTCGCGGAGCGGCACGTACTCGCAGATTTTAGAGTATACCTTCTGCCTATGCTGCTCTATGTATTCTTTGAAATTCATGCAAATCGCCTCATTGTGTAGAGCGCAATCTCGCGCTATCTCTTTCCCGTTGTGGAATACTGTAGTTTTCAGTGTTTTTAAGCAATTGTATCAACTTCGTCAATTGCGGAATTTCAGGGCCCCTGTTTAGACAGTTGTGGAATAATTGATGTACATGAATATGCTTTTAAGCAGCCGGAAACAGAGTAATTACAGGGTACTTTGAGTGAAGACCGACGGCATGATAGTGAGCTTTGAAGGTATAGGCAGCTCCGGCAAGACCACGCAGTCAGACCTGCTTGCCGCGAATCTCTGGAAACGCTACAACGTGTCCGTGCACAAGATGATAAACAGGAAACTGCTTGAGAGCGTAATAAAGCCCCTGCTGCCTTTCTCAAGCAAGCCGAACCAGAGGCTCTGGGTAATCGACGTGCCTGAGGTCGAGGAAGGCACCGACCTGCTTGTCTACATGGCCCTGATGAAGCAGAGGCTTGCAGAGATCAGTGCTGCAGGAGGCAGCGCTCCACGCATACTGATACTGGGCAGATACATAGACTCTGTATTTGCGCATTCGGCAACTAGGATAGTGCTTGGCGAAATGGCGCGTATGCTTGGCGTGCAGGGCGCCGCCCCTGAGGATATTGCGAAACGCATGCTTGCCGAGAGCAGCAGGAAAACTGCATCGTACGATGGGCTGCTTGCGAAGTATGCTGGCGCGGCAGAGGGCAGGTGCAAGGGCAGGATAGAGAGCCTCTACAAAGCGTTCACGGGCCTCAGGCACATAGTAAGGTGGCCTGACATAACCGTTGTGCTTGACGTGCGCGCGGCCGACATAAAGGGCCGGGAAGTGAGGCGGGAGAACAGGGCGTTCAGCCCAGGCGACGTGCTCTACTTTG
The DNA here is from genome assembly GCA_027328425.1 of Microcaldota archaeon. Lineage (GTDB taxonomy): Archaea > Micrarchaeota > Micrarchaeia > Micrarchaeales > CABMGC01 > JAJYVH01. Next base: position 9,431 of record DAHVUT010000010.1, read on the forward strand.
CAATCACCTCCGATATCTACAAATTCCTCGCAAAGAAGGAACCGAAGAGGGTTAGCCTGGTGAACGGCATAGGCGATAGGGAGGAGATAGCAAAAGATGTGCTTAAGATTGTGACCAGTAAGGGCTCGTTGGTGGCATACGAGAAAGGGGGCAGAAGGCAGATTCATTACGACAGGCGTGGAAACACAAAACGCCGTTTATAAGTATCCTGGAAGCCAAATTAAGTATGCTGAACACGCAGGCAATCTCCAGCTTCAGGGATTTCGTCTCCTTCCATAGGGATAGTGTATACAGGCAGATACTCCCCTACCTGCCCATCTCAATCAACAAGACCTTCTCCAGCGCGGTCAGGGAGTATGTCGACAGGAAGGGCCAGTACCGCAGGCCGTCTTACGTACTGCTTTGGGCGCTCCTCTACAAAGGCGACCTTAATGAGGCCCTGCTCCCTGCGGCGGTCCAGCAGGCTTCGGAGGATTTCATGCTCATGCATGACGACTGGTTTGATTCCAATACGCTAAGGCGCGGGAAGCCTGCTGCGCATCTGATTTACGGCCCGGAGTATGCAGTAAATGCAGGCAACGCACTGCATACGATAACGTGGAAGATGGCAGTTGATGCAGCAGCCAAGCTTGGTGGCAGTCGCGGCAATAGGTACCTAAACAAGTTCTATGATATAATGCTGGGCACCTGCGCAGGCCAGCACCTGGACATGAGCCTCACCAGGGAGACGCGCGACATAACCAAGTTTACCCTTGAGGACTACTACCGGTCCATATACGCCAAGACCGCCTACTATTCTGTCTACGGGCCGATGCAGATAGGCGCCATAGTTGCCGATGCTGGTGAAGACAAGGCACGCGGTGTGAAAGAATACGGGGTGCCCGCAGGCATGGCGTTCCAGATAAAGGACGACATACTAGACTGCACATCCACTGAAAAAGAGCTCGGGAAGGCGATAGGCACTGATGTGAAGGACGGCGTCAAGACTATAATGCTCTGGCACGCAGTGCAGTCCGCCTCCGCAGCAGATTTGGAGAGGCTCAGGCAAATCTATCTCATGCCAAGGGCCGCAAAGACAGAAGATGATGTAATGTTCGTTCTTTCCAAGTTCGGCGAACTGGGCTCGATAAAGTTCGCTGAAGAGAAGGCCAGAGAGTTCGTTGCCGACGCATTGAAAAAGTTTGAGACCAACGAGAAAGAGATCCCCGAATCTGGGCTGAAGGACATAGCAAGGGAGTCCATCGGCGGCGTTGTTGCTAGAAACAGATAGACGCACGCAGAAGCCTGCCCTAAGCTGTAAATAATCTGTTGGCATAGTTCAGTGGGATGATTTGACGGGCAGCAACGATACCCAGAAAGTAGTGCTTGTGGATGAGAACGACAAGGAGACGGGCCTGGAGGACAAGCTCAAGGCCCACCAAAACGGCGCCAAGCTCCACAGGGCCATCTCAATTTTTGTGTTCAACAGCAAGGGAGAGACACTGCTGCAGCAGCGCGCGATGACGAAGTACCACTCCACGGGCCAATGGTCCAATACTTGCTGCAGCCATCCTTATCCTGGAGAGGGCATAGAAGCTGCTGCCCACAGGCGCCTGCAGGAGGAGATGGGGTTCGATTGCACTATGCACGAGGCGTTTGCCTTCACGTATAGGGCGGACGTAGGGAACGGACTCACGGAGCACGAGTACGACCATGTGCTCTTCGGCAGGTACGACGGCGACCCTAGACTAAATAGTGAGGAAGCAATGGGCTATAAATGGATACTGCTGGGGGATTTGAAGGCAGAAATTCAAGAGGCGCCGGACTGCTTCACCCCCTGGCTAAAGATAGTGCTGGATCGCGTGATAGCCGCCCATGGGAAGCATGGCAGCATCTAACGCTATTTAGTGCGTTTGAGCATTTGTTTCGGTTGATGCTGCAGTGCGTTCGCTCCAAAAGCGCGTGCAAAGCTGCGCTATATGGCAGACTCAATCGAAGGGATCATTGCCACCTAGTGCGCGATAAAGCGACTCGGCAATTCCTCTCTTTTCCTCCTCGGTGTATTTAGGTCTTTTAGATCTGCTCACGCTCTTTATTGCCGAATCGAGCTCCTCCTTGTTATTCTCTTTTACTTTTGGAGCGTCTGCTGTGGCCTTTGGTGTTTCCGCTTCCTTATTCTGCTTTATTCTTGCCATAAATTCACCTAGCATAATGCGTCTTTTGCGGTTACGGTCTCACTACAGTTGCTGTGCCGCTCCTTCCGAGGAGCGCGTTCTTTATCCTGCCGCTCTTCTGGCCGTTGAGTATGACTCCCTCGCCCCCAGACATCTTCGCCATGCCATAGAGGAACGCGAGCTTCGAGTGCATGCCACCGGTGACATCTACCTTGTGCGAGCCCTTTGCAAGTTCGAGCGCAGCTGCTATGCTGCTTCCGTTTATGCTCTTCACGAGCCTGGCGTCCTTGTACTCCCTTGGATCCCTGTCGAATACGCCGTCAACATCGGTTGCAAGTATGATTCTGTCCGGTTTCAGCCTTGAGGCTATGAACTCGAATACTCTTTCCGTTGATGCTATTGAGAAGCCATTCTTGGAACTCATCACTACATCGCCGTAGGTGACCGGGATCATGTTTCTGTTCATTGCTTCCTTCATGGGTTCTGTCGTGCCTGCCGCCCAGCCCTCGCCGTTGTGCATTCCGAAGCTGGAAGGGGAGAATGGGAATACATCAAGCCCTTTTTTCAGCGCCTCCTCTATGAATATGTCGTTGAGCGCCTTTGCCACCATGTGCGTTACGGCAGCCCCTTTCCTGCTGTTCTTATCAACTATGCCCTCGTTCGTCCTGTATCTCTTCGCCGGCCTGTGGGCGAACGATCCGCTCCCATGGCCTATTATGAGGTCGAAATCACCTTCCTTCTTCGCTGCCTTTATCTCACTTACTATGCGTCTTATCTCTGCCCTCTTCGCTGCGCTGGGCTTGGTGGTGTCTGTTATTATGCTGCCGCCTATTTTCAATAGGTAGAGTTTTTTGGGCATCCGCTTCGTATGGGATCGGATTTCCTTATATTTAAACAATCTTGTTTGGCTTTGGCGATTGTCGTTTTATGGGAAGCTTAATGGAGTTTCGCCTTACTCTCAAACCTTCAGCTCGCCCTTCGTTATCTTTGCTATCGCGTCCCTGGCCGGCAGGCTCTCTATCGTTATGTTCATGCTCTTGCACGTGCCAGCGAGCTGCTTCACCTTCTCCTTCAATGAATTGCCGTAGAGGCCGTGTTCCTTCGCTTTCGCCACGTTCTTCAGCTGCTCTATGGTGATGTTGCCGACCACCTCGTCCTTGGTCTTGGCGCCCTTCTGTATGCCTATCTCCTTCAGTATGAGCGCGCTGCTCGGAGGCGAGCCCACCTCCACCCTGTACGCCTTCGTGCCAGTGTCCACGATTATCTTCACCGGCACCTTTATGCCAGCGTATGCTGCCGTCTGCTTGTTTATGTCCTCTATTATCTTGGGAACGTTCACGCCCAGCGGCCCAAGCGCCGGCCCGAAAGGCGGGCCTCCGGTTGCCTTTCCTCCTTCTATAAGTCCCTTTATCGTTGTCTCTGCCATTTCTACACCTTATCTGCCTTCTGAAGTATCTTGGCCGTACTCATCTTCGTTGTTACCGGTATGGGCACAGCGACATCCATAAGCTCTACCGTCATCTCCTCCTTGGTCGTGTCCACCTTTATCACCTTCGCCTTGTAGCCCTTGAAGGGCCCTCCGCTGAACTCCACTATGTCGTTTACCCCTATCTCCTCCACTATCTTCTTTACCTCCAGCATCTTGTTGAGCTCTTCTTCGCTCAGCGCCTTTGCCAGTATGCCCTTCACGTGCGGCTCGTCCCTTATTATCTCCCTTGCCGCGTTCTCGTCCTGGGCCTCGAGTATGAGGTAGCCGCGCATTCCCTCCACCACTATCAGCGCGTAAACGGGTATGCTGCCCTTCTCCACCTTGTTCTGGAGTATGTCTGCTGTTATGCGCTCTTGGCTCGACGTTACCCTTACTATGTAGTACATGCCATTACCCTGCTCTGCTCGAGCCCCATCGTGTTTGAAAACAAGGCTTGCCCTAGAGCAATCATGCATATTTGGAGCAGCTCATTTATTAATATATTTGTAGCGGGAAAGTGTCGCTATGGCATCGCCTAGGGGCTCCGCAAGGGGCTACGACCTGTACGGCAACATAGCGGTGGTGGACGCCGCCCCGAGCGCAGCGAGGGTGATGGCAAGGAAGCTGATGCGGGAGAATGCTAATGTAAAGACAGTGTTCAGGAAGGGAGGCGCAGTGCGTGGTAGGTACAGGACCAGGAAGTTTGTCTACGTAGCGGGCAGGAGGAGCACGCTCGCGGAGTACAGGGAGAACAACTGTCTGTTCAGGTTCGACATAGCCAAGGTGTTCTTCTCCACCAGGCTAGCTTTCGAGCGCAAGAGGGTGAGCGAGCTTGTCGCTGACGGAGAGAACGTCGTTGTCATGTTCGCTGGCGTAGGGCCCTACGCCATAGAGATAGCGAAGCGGGACAGGAAGGGCAGCGTTGTGGCGATGGAACTCAACGCGGCCGCATGCCGGTACATGACCGCAAATGCGCAGCTCAACAAGACAGGCAACGTGGTGGTGGAGCAGGGCGATGCCGGCGAGCTTTCTTGGAAGTATAGGGGCTTTGCCGATAGGATAGTGATGCCGCTGCCCGCCAGCGCGCACAAATTCCTCAAGAACGCGCTCGTGATGTGCAGCAGGAAGTGCACCGTGCACTACTATGCCTTCTGCAGGCGCGATGGCATAAGGGAGACGATAAACGGCGTGGAAAAGGCCGTGCTAGCCTGCGGCAGGCATTTCGGCCTTGCTGGCTGGCGCGTAGTGAGGCCCTACTCGGCAACTGATGTGGAGATAGTAATCGACATCATGGTTCATTGAAAGCGCTTTTATCTCTTCCTGCAGTAACAGTACCCGATGCGGTCTCAGTCTGCGCTTGAGTTCCTTACCACTTACTCGTGGGCTTTCCTAATATTGGGCATATTCATTGTTTCTGTAGTAACCATAGTGTCCATACCCAGCGCGGGAACGCTTACCTACGCCCCGCAATCCTGCTATATAACACCGCAGCTCAACTGTGTCCAGGCGCTGATAATGACCAATTCCATATCCACGCAGTTCATCACTATGCTAGACAACAACGTAGGCACGGGCATAAAGTTCGCTAGCGCAAACGCGTTCGTTGTCGTGCCCTCTTACTTAAGCAGCACTTCATATGGTGGCACGTGCACGCCCCAAGACGCAAGCCCGGGGGCGCTCATAACATGCACTGCCACAATTCCGAGCAGCTTCACAATAGGCACGCAGCTCAACCCCAGGTTCTCGCTCTCCTACCAGGTGTGCTCTCCTTCTTGCGGAGGGCAGGTGTACAACACCAGCGGTGAGGCGGTCTCAGCAGCCGTGCCGTATAGAGAGCTCCTGTTCATGGTGCATCTCGCCACCAGCCCCGCAACGGGCGGCATTTCAATCGACGGCGTTGATTATGCCAACGGCGCCAACGTGGTCTGGGTCTACGGCATAAAGCACCAGGTGTACGCCGTTCTGCCCAGCGGCCCGTATGCATTCGGTTCGTGGTCGCACGGCAGCAACATTACACTAAGCGGCTCCACGCAATCCGCAACCGCCTTTGGCACGGGCACTGACACGCTAACGGCATCGTTCGTTCAGCTACAATCCTCCTCCACAACCACGTATGTGTCCTCCTCCACCACCACCTACGTCTCCTCATCCTCCTCCACAACCACGATCGGCCCTACGTATGTGCAGTTGACGCTCACCAACTCACAAGGTTCAGCCACCGCGGCCCCATTCCAGCAGATGATAAGTTTTGCAGCTTCATCATATTCCAGTTACGAATCGAGCAATCTTGGGAATATCAGGTTTTACACCGGGCCTAATGGTGGGGGAACAGAACTCTATTCCTGGTGCGAGTCGGGATGCACAAGTTCTTCGGGCAGCACTGTGTTTTGGATTAAGCTGCCCAATGGCATAGGCGCCAGCTCAAGTGTAAATGTATACATGACCTTTGAGCCCACCTCTGTTCAGTACGACGCCAACTATGCTGGCGAGGCCCCGCAGCTCTCAGGCACCTACGGGCAGTATGACAACGGCGCAAATGTATTTACTTTCTATGACAATTTCGCAGGGACAGCACTTGATTCGAAGTGGGTAGCAGGAGGAACCCTTACCTATAGCGTCAACGACGGATTAACTGTATCGGGCAATACTGGTTCCAATGCTGGAGTGCTGTCCTCTGGATTTACTACGGGTGCAGGCAGCGTAGTGGATTTTTATGGTGATCCGTGGTCACCGAGCATATGGTGGATAGCCGCAGGTGTGTTCTATTCTGTAAACAACCAATTCAGCGGCATGCTGTATATAGCCAGCAGCGGCTATAGCTTGCCTAACGGTCAAGGCATATACGGAATGCAAGTGAACTCCCCTGGAGCTGGAGCAACGGGCACAGGTATACTTATGTATTCTTCAAATCCTGGAAATGGGCTTTGGAGCGTAACACTGCTTGGTTCGTCCAGTGAGTACCAGTACAACTACGGCAGCCCTATAACTGTTTCATCAAGCGCTCCGCCGCTTCCTGGGAACGTGGGCGTGGGCGTGGCCGGCACCACCACGGGCTCCGGATTCTTTATGCAGTACATGCGTGTGCGCGCAGAGCCGCCTAATGGTGTTATGCCAAGCGTAGCCTTCGGCAGCCCACAGTAACACTAAGAAATCGAAACGATGCCCAGAGGCTCCTGCAACCGCTGTAGCCTGTATTACTTGTATATTGACCTGTACTCGTTGCTGCTGTCGTCCTTGATGACAATGCACTCGCCTTCGCACTCTATCAGGCAGGCCTGGCACAGAATGCACGCCGAGCCGTTGACGCCAACTGATATGCCGCCGCTCGTGCCGTCGTTGTCCGGCGCGAAGTGCCTGTGGCCGTCCTGCACGTCCTTCCATTTCTGCACTACATCGGGCAGAGTCTGTCCCTTCCACTGGTGCTCCGCCGGGGCCGTATCCTTGTTCGCGTCCTGGCTATCCCTGTGATGCATCTCGAAAACAGCAACCGGGCACACGTCCTTGCAGTGCTGGCAGCCTGTGCACTTCTCCTTCTCCACATATACGTCCATCGCATCCGACCTCGTCATATGCTGGCAATTCTTATATATGTTTTCGGAGCCTGCCTGCAGCGCGCCTCAGCCGTACGGCGCCCGCGCGCCGGGCAAGCGCTCCGATTACAGATTATGCAGGGGCGCTTCAGCCGAAGAGGCTCGCAAGTCCGCTGGCCGCAGCTTCCTCGCTCTTCTTTTCCTCAGCCTCGCTCTTCTTTTCCTCCTGTTTGGCTGCCTGCGGCGCCGCTGCTTGTGCCGTAGCCTGAACCGCTTGAGCGTTCTTTATCACTTCCTTTATGTTCACGCCCTTGAGCGCGCCGACTACGGACTTGGCCATCGCCTCGTCGGGTTCCTTGCCCGCTGCCTTCACAACGCTCTTTATGCTGTCCTCGGTTACTTCCTTGCCTACTGCGTCAAGCAATAGAGCTGCGTATATGTATTCCATTCGTTACACCTTCAAGCGTCAA
>DAHVUT010000019.1 GCA_027328425.1 Microcaldota archaeon
CGGAGGAGAAGAGCGCCGATATTGAGGATGTAAGCAGAAGAGTCAGGAAGAGTATCGGAATCGGAAAGGCGAAGGCGGTCAAAAGCCACTACGTCTATACAAAAACACGGTAAAAAAGCGTTGTGGACTCTAGAAAATATCCATTACCTATGCCCTGTATTTTGATCGGGGAGGCCGAGATTTGAACTCGGGTCTTCAGGACCCAAACCTGAAAGCCTGCCAGGCTAGCCTACCTCCCCCAGCTTGCCTTTATATCTCAACTATATTAAGTTCTCCTCCCCTTACCGCAAACTCCCTGTTATCTTTTTTCTTTTCTCCCAAAACAACGAGCCTATACCTGTTCCCTATTATGGTCCTGCCCACCTTCGCTGTGCCTTCCCCATCCGTAACTCCCTGGTAAAGCATCTCGCTCAAGTAATAGAGCCTCACTTTCTGTCCCTGCTTCGGCTTCCCATCCATAGCCATCACTTTCACCACCATCTCTCCTCTCCCGTAGCCCTCGCCTACCTGTTCCTTGAGCGCCTGTTCGGCCACTGGCTCCTTTGCGCGCTCAGGTATCCTGACGAATACAGAGCCCGCGTGCTCCCTCTCGCCTCTTGTGTCCGTTATATAGTCAAGCGCGCAGACACGCTGCTGCAGCCCCTTGAGCTTCTCCACGAGCGTGTCCTTGTCTTCCTCGCTGAACGCCAGGTCGTTGGCCGCCAGCTTGGCCACGTCAGCACTCTGCCTGAAATAGAACTTCGTCTGCAGCATGCGCCTTACCTCCTGAGCTATGTCTGTGGGGCTGTGCGCCACGAGCACAAGACCCACGCCCCTCTTCCTGAAGTCCTGTATCCTCTGCAGCAGGTCGAGAGTGGCCGCTGAGCCATACTTGGCCTCAAAGACAAGCTGTGCCTCCTCCACGCATAAGAGCATGCGCAGCTCACTGTCTCCTTTGGTGTCGAGCTCTTCGGCCACGCTATACGCCTGGCTGAGTATCAGCGCGTAGAAGAATGGTCTCATCTTGCTGCTCACTTTCGAGAGATCAAAGACAACACCACACTTCAGGAGTTCCTTCATGTCAACGCCCTGCCTCTTCGAGAACTCGGGCCTGTTGAGCATGGACCTGAGGTTGGCTAGCGCGGACCTCACGTTCTCCCCGTGCTTCGTGTACTTGATTCCTGCTCCAGTCTTCTTGCCGTGCTGCTCCAGCACCGCATCCTCTATCAGGTCGTAGACGTCCAGGGGATCCGGGTCCCTCTGCCTTTCGTAGGCCCTTCTGAATGCTGGCAGGAGGCACTTCTCAAGCGACGAGGTGTAGGGCCCTGCCTCCGATGCCGAGGCAAGAAGCATGGCGAGGCTTTCGTAGAAGCCCTCTATGGCTATCGAGCTGTCGCATTTGAAGAAATTGAAACACGTGCGGCTGTCGTAAAGCGTCACTACCTCCATCCCGCTCTGCCTGCCGAAAGCATTCCATTCGTCCGTGGGCGAGAGTATTGCGATTCCCACTTTTCTGGTCCGCGAGACCTGCCCAATAATATGCATGGCAGCCACGCTCTTGCCTGTGCCCGGCACCCCTGTTATAAGCGTGCCCAGGTTCAGAGAGCTTGCGCTGCTGCCTGCAAGCTCTCTTGTGGCTGATGCCGATGCATCCATGTAGTTGCCGAAAGTCATCTCTCCTCCCAGCGGCGCCTGCGAGCGTATTGTCACGTTGCTCCTCACTGTGTTCGGCACGCAGAACATGCGTGCGCATTGGATGCTGTCGCACGGGAAAGCATCGAGCTTCTTCGCCTGCTCCCAGAGGCGCTCCAGGCTGTTTGCCTGCACGCGCCCAGTGTCCAGTACCAGCAGCTTCGATTTCACGTAGGTTAACGGCGTTTCCGGCTCTCCAAGCACGAACAGCGCAGTCTTATAGGCAGTGCCGCTGGTCAGCAACACGTTCTTCATGGCGGCCAGGGAGGACAGCAGCATATCCTTCTCGCCGGAATCGCGGTAGCTGTCCATGCGCCTGGATGCGCTCTCTGACGAAGCATCGGCCCTGTTGCTCACGCTTTGCGTTACCGACGTCTCCTGGCGGCTCAGCATCTCCTCTATGCTCCTTTGCACCCTTTCAGTGTCGTTGTGCGTCATCGGCACGAAGGAAACTATGACACAGGCATCCGCACCCTCTAGCATGCTGTACATGCCGTCGAGCCTGTTCCTTTCGCCCACCGGCACCGCAACGACATAGAGCGCCCCATCCTCGTGCGTGCATTCGGGTTGTGCGTCTGCCAGCTCAAGACCCGGCAGCGCGGTTCCTAGCTGTGCTGTGTCCGATTCAGTAACCAGGAAAAGCTCCCTGCTCGAAAGGCGGTGGCAGAGCATGAATTGCCTGCCCAGCATGGCCTCGACCAGCCTCTCATTCTCCATGCCGCCTGGGATTCCTGTTATCTTCCTGGCTTGTAGTTGCATGAAATATTGTTTACTTTAGTATATATAATTATATCTGTGTATTAAATTATCAGCTTGAGTATCCTATCCCTGTCCTTCAGGCTCTCCACGGCGACGTCGGCTCCGGCGCCCAGAAGGCTCTCCTTGGCGAAATGGCCCAGCGCCACCCCTGCCGACTTTATGCCGTTGTCCTTGGCTGCAACCACGAAGGAGGGCGAATTGCACACAATCATCGCGCCACCATCGCTGCCTAACCCCGCTCTCGCCTTCTCGAGCGCCAGTCTGACTATGTCCTTGGCGTCCCTGGCCTCGTTGCCGAATGCGCCGAAGCTAAAGTATTCGCTCAGGCCAGCTTTCTCGAGCCTGAACCTAGCCACTTTCTCTATCTCGCCTGTCGCTATGCCTATGGCGACTCCCTTTGCCTTCAGCTCCTTGAGCAATTCGGCCGCCCCATCGGTGACAAGCTGCTTCCCATGGCCGGCGACGTTGTAGTACGTGTAGAAGAGGTCCTCCATGAGCCTGGGCAGCTTCTCCTCTGCCTCCTCCTTGCTGACGCCGTTGGCCGTGAGCGCGGCTTCCGCCGTCTCCTGGGTCGTCAAGCCTGCATAGTCGGCGATGTTGAAGTCTATGCTGAGGCCGTATATGTTCCTTATCGACTCGGCGCAGTATTCAGATATGTCTATGGCATCCTTTGTCAGCAGGTCCCTCACTTCAAATAGTGCAAGCTGGGTCATTCCATCAACTATGGCTAAGCATTCTTGATAAGCTGGTTGATAAGGTATTAATAGCTTAAATGCCTATCTGCTGTGCCGGTGCTGCAGATGGACTTCTACTCCCTTGAGGACGGCGCCAAGCTCGTCAGGGCCGCGCGTAACGCCATAGAGCTATATGTAGGCTCGAGGGAGTTCAGAAAGGAGGCCGTGGAGCGCACCATATCGGGCTTTACGCAGAAGCACGGCGTGTTCGTCACTCTGTATCACTACCCCACGATGTCGCTCAGGGGCTGCATAGGCTTCTCAGAGCCCATGGGCGAGCTTAAGGGCATGCTCGTGGAGGCTGCGGTCGCCGCTGCGGCCGATGACCCGAGGTTCGTGTCGGTGTCGCACCTTGAGCTGGAGCACCTGCTGATCGAGGTGAGTGTGCTGTCCAAGCCCGAACGGCTCAACGGAAGCACCGAGGCGGTGAGGAAGCAGGTGAAGATAGGCCGCGATGGCCTGATAATAGAGTACGGCTACAACAAGGGGCTGCTGCTGCCCATAGTCGCGGTGGAGGAGCGCTGGAGCGCGCCCAAGTTCCTCGACGAGGTCTGTGTGAAGGCAGGCCTGCCGGAGCGCGCATGGCGCTCGAGCGGCGCGCAGCTCTACAGGTTCTCCACGCAGGTGTTCAGGGAGCGCGAGCCACGGGGCAAGGCAGAAGAAATAAGGCTAGAGACATCATGAGACTCATACTTCTAGTCGACATGGACTATTTCTACGTCGCGTGTGAAGAGCTGCGCAGGCCTGAGATAAAGGGCAGGCCGGCGGTGGTGGGCTCCGACCCCAAGCCCTCTGGAGGCCGCGGGGTCGTGATGACGGCCAACTACACTGCCAGGAAGTTCGGACTCAGGAGCGGCATGCCGCTGTCGTTGGCGTACCGCATGAAGAAGGATACAATCTACATTCCGGAGGATTTCGAGTACTACGAGCAGGTGTCAAGGAAGGTCATGGACCTGATAAAGAAGTACGCCGACAGGTTCGAACAGGTGAGCATAGACGAGGCTTTCGCTGACGTGTCTATCCGGGCGAAGGGCTACGCTGACGCCCTTGCACTGGCCGCCAAGCTGAAGAGGGAGATGAAGGAGAGCTTGGGCCTGCCCTGCTCCATAGGCATAAGCACGAGCAAGCTGGTGGCGAAGATGGCCAGCGAGGATGCAAAACCGAACGGCATCAAGCTCGTCAAGGAAGAGGACGCGAAGGTGTTCCTTTCCAAAAAGCCGGTAGGCGACCTTTACGGCGTGGGGAGGAAGATGGTCAAGGTTCTCGAGGGCTTCGGCTACAGGACGATAGGCGATCTGGCGGAGGCGAATCCTATGGTGCTCGTCGAGAGGTTCAAATCCTACGGTGCGGAGCTGCACAATGCAGCCAACGGCATGGATGAGAGTGAGGTGCAGGAGAACTGGGAAGTCAAGTCGATAGGCAGGGAAAGGACCTTTGCCAGGGACACGAGCGACAGGGGGGAGGTGGCCGGGCTGTTGGGCGGCATGGCGAAGGAAGTGGGAGAAGAGCTGAAGAAGCAGGGGCTGGCATTCAAGGTGGTGACCATCAAGCTCCGCTACTCCGATTTCGAAGAGGTGCTGAAGAGCAGGAGCCTGGCGCACAGGTCCATGGACCCTGAGGAGATATTGCAAGTGGCGATGCAGCTCTTCGACAAGTACGCCGAACGCGGAGAAGAGCTGAGGAAAGTCGGCGTTAGGGTGTCCAACCTAGTCAAGTATAAGGGCCAGAAGAGCATGCGCGAGTATGCCTAGCTCTTTACTTTTTCTGCCCATGCCCGCAGCGCGATTAGGAGCTCCACCAGTTTCTGCCTCGTGTGCTCGTCAGTAAGGTTGCCGTCGTCGTCGAACTTCTTGTCTACGTTGCCTATTATCATCTCCGGTTTGTTCATCATGTACGAGCCCAGGTAGATGAATACCTGATGCAGGTGGTAGTTGGCCCTGGAACCCCCGAGCTGGCCTGGCGAATTGCTTATTATTGCCAATGGCTTGCCCTCGAACACGTTGGTGCCGTAGGGCCTTGATGCAACGTCTATCGCGTTCTTCAGCACTCCAGGAACTGAGTAGTTGTACTCCGGTGTCACTATCAGCACAGCATCAGCCCGCGCTATCTTCTCCTTCAGTCCGCTGACCCTAGCGTTCGGCTCGCTCTCTCTGTCCTGGTTGAACATAGGTATGCCTTCCAGGTCGAAAACCTCTAGCTCTGTGCCTTCCGGCGCGAGCCGCTGGGCTGCGTTCAGCACCATCCTGCTGTACGACCCCTTCCTAAGACTGCCTGCGAATCCCAGTATTTTGAAATCGGTCATCGTCACTTCCTCCCGCCGTGCTCCGATATGTACGAACGGACGGCAAGCGCCGCCTTTATTCCGCTGCCCGAGGCTGTGCCTGCCTGCCTGTATATCCTGTCGGCAACGTCGCCTGCCACGTAAACGCCTTCTATGTCAGTCTTTACCTCATCATGGGTCACTATGTACCTGAACTCGTCGAGCCCTAGCTGCCCGTCGAAGAGCTTTGTGTTGGGCTCGTGGCCTATCGCGACAAACACGCCATCTGTCGGTATCTCCGTGGTGCTTCCGTCTTTTTCATTCTTGAGCACGGCAGAGCGCACAGCGCTGTCCCCCTTTATTTCGTCCACTGTGCTGTCCCATATGACCTTTATCTTTTCATTGGCGAGTACCTTGTCCTGCATCGCCTTGCTTGCTCTGAACGAGTCGCGCCTGTGCACTATCGTGACGCTCCTGGCGAAGCGGGTCAGGAAGAGCGAGTCCTCCATCGCCGTATCCCCGCCCCCCACGACTATGACTGCCTTGCCCTTGTAGAAGGGTGCATCGCAGGTGGCGCATGTGCTGACTCCTTTGCCTATGAACTTCTTCTCCGATTCGATGCCCAGCTGCCTGGCATTGGCGCCTGTGGCTATTATAACCGAATCTGCCTCGTATGTATTGTCCTCGACCACCACCCGTATCGGCTTTGCCTTGAGGTCCACGCTTGTAACGTCCTTATCTATCATGCGTGCGCCGAACTTCTCCGCCTGCTTGCGGAGCAGCTGCACGTACTCAGGCCCGTCGACGCCATCCGGGAAGCCGGGTATGTTCTCCACCTTGGTGGTCAGCATCAGCTGTCCGCCGCCCACGTAGCCGCCTATGACAAGGGGCTCGAAGCCCTCCCTGGCCGTGTATATTGCCGCTGACAGGCCGGCGGGTCCAGACCCTATTATTATTACCTTCTCCACCATATCATCAACTACTCTCCTTGCACGTCTTCAAATACGCTCCATAATCGCGAATGTAGCTGTTGAAAGGCGCTATAATCTTCTTGATGCTGGGGTTTATGCTGTACATCCTGTTCCTGCCTTTCACGTTCACGTCAACGAATTTGCAGTCGAACAGACACTTGAGGTGGTGGGACAGGTTGCTCTGCTCTATCTTCAGCGATTTCGAGAGCGTCTTCACAGACATAGGCTTCTCTATCAACAAGTTAAGTATTCTCATCCTGTGCCTGTCCCCTACCGCTGTAAGGAACAGTGCCTCTGGGTTCTTCGCCATATCATTGATTATTATGTGCCTATTTATATTTTAAGCTTTCTATGAATTTCTGTTCAATATATGAATATCAAATCATATGTATTTATATACCAGTTTGTGCATAATGTGTATGTGGTACAATGGCGAAGAAATACACTTTCGCGTGCAGGGACATAGGAATGAGCTGCGGCTTCAAGGCAGGCGCGGCTAACATGGAGGAGCTGCTCCCAAAGATTGCGGATCACGCCAAAAAAGCGCACAATATGGCGCAGATCGACGATGAGACCATGACCAAGGTAAAGGCTGCGATAAAGGAGGAATGAACAAACTGCATTTTTTGATGCGTGTTAGCCATGCCTATTATAGATGAGAAACTTAAGAAGGAGCTCGGGGAGCTTTTTGCGAAGGAGCTTTCGGGCAAGGTGAAGCTCTGGCTCTTCACGAGCAGCAACAAGGAAGAATGTAAGTACTGCGATGCGGTTGGCGAGATGGCCGGCGAGCTGGCGGAGCTGGACGGCAGGATAAGCCTTTTCAAATACGCTATTGAGGACAACGCTAAGGAGGCCAAGGTAATGGGCATTGAGCGCGTGCCTGCGCTGCTGATACAGGGCGAGAAGGCGCACAACATATACTACTACGGCATACCCGCGGGCTACGAGTTCAGCTCACTGGTGGAGGACGTAATCGACATCTCGAAGGGCGCCACGAAGCTCTCGGAGCGCACCAAGGAGACAGTAAGGAAGATCGACAGGAACGTGGACATAAAGGTCTTTGTCACCCCTACGTGCCCGTATTGCCCCCGCGCTGTGCGCATAGCGCACCAGATGGCCATGGAGAACAGCAAAATAACTGCCAGCATGATCGAGGCCGGCGAGTTTGAGCAACTGTCCAGCAAGTATGGAGTCATGGCCGTGCCGAAGATAGTGATAAACGACAGCGTGTCGTTCGAGGGTGCGTTGCCTGAGGAGCAGTTCCTGTCATACATACGCCAGGCAGTGGCCTGATCCCTGTAAGCTTTAAGTATTTGAGCAGTCCAGGCTACTCAGGCGACTTTGGGTGGCTCTGCATCTCGGAGATTACAGGATATCGCTCGATTCCAGGGAGAGCGAAGCTAACGTCAATTTCGTCTCCCACGCGCACTCGGACCACACAGGCGGCGTTTCGAAGAGCAAGAAGCTGATAGCCAGCGATGCGACGCGCGACCTTATAGAGGCAAGGTATGGAGTGCGCGCAGAACTCTCCTCGCTGCCCGATGGCGTAAAACTACTGAACGCGGGCCATGTGCTCGGCTCCAAACAGCTCTACGCCGATGATTCCGCGCACGGCTACTCGCTGCTCTACAGCGGGGACTACCAGATGGTGGAGTCTGCAGCCGCGGAGCGGATAGAGTTGAAGCAGGCAGATGTGCTCATACTTGATTCCACGTATCCCTATCCCTGGCTGCACTTTGGCGACCGCGAGGAAACAGTAAGGGCGGTGCAACGCTATGCCGCAGCGAAGATGGAGAAGGGACATGTGATTTTCGGGGCGTACGCAGTAGGCAAGTCCCAGGAGATAATAAGTATACTGAACGATGCAGGGATAGTCCCGGCCGTGGACGCCAGGGTGGCTGGAGTGAACGATGTATATGGTAGGCATGGCGTGCACCTGGAATATTCGTCGATAGGCTCGCCTGAGAAGGAGCCTGTGTTGGTGGTCGAGAGCTCTAAGCTTGGCGAATTCAGGAGTGCTGTGGCGTCGCGCAGCGGCAAGCGTGTGTTCACGGCCGTGGCTTCCGGCTGGGCAAAGATGTTTAGGTTCAACACAGATGTGCAGTTCCCGCTCAGCGACCATGCAGACTTCCAGCAGGCGCTCGCATACATAAATGCATGCGATCCCGAAGTTGTTTTAACGTGCGGCGGCTCTGCCAGGCTTTTCGCCAGGAACCTCAGAACGCTCGGTTACGATGCCAGGCCTATCGAAAGGCTGTCGCGCTTCAGCCAGTCCGATCTTCTCGTTTGCAGCCTGACCAACAGGTGAATCTGCTGTGTTGCATAAATTCAAGAAATACATCGAGCGCAGGACAGCCCTCCTTGGTTTGAAGGAGGCAGCGAAGTCGTTGGAGCCATTGATAAAAAGCATGAAACACTCTAAGAATGGATTCGCTGTTGAGCAATGATTAGCCCACACCCTTCAGGGGTGGGTCATCCACAGCGTGAGAGAGGATAGGCGTGCTGCTTGCCGATTCCTCTGCCCTTGTCAGATCATTCTTGCGGGAAGTGGCGCGGCGCGCGGACTTGGAATCAGCGCAGTGGAATGCTGGGCCGCATCTGCAGGACAAACCCGATCATACAGAACGGTGACATCCTCCCACCTCTAAAGAGTGTGGGCTTCCCCCACATTTGATATTGTGGATACTTCATGTGGGGTATGTTCTCGCTTCAGCGACCCGACTTGCGATTCCTGTTGAACCGTAATGGCCGAATCTCCACGAGCGTGACTTCCGGCGTGTCCCGCCGTAGCTCTGTTGAGTATATTCCTTGCTGCGTTCACGTCCCTGTCTGCATGGTAGCCGCACGTGCAGTCGAATATCCTGTCCGAAAGAAACAGGGATTGCATGACATCACAGTTGCTGCATGTCTGCGACGTATTCCTTGCGTCAACCACAGTGACTCCCATCCCAGCCTCTTCCGCTTTGGATGAGAGTATTTGTATGAATCTGCTCCACGAAGCATTCTGTATGGACCTCGCAAGTCTGTGATTCTGAAGCATGTTCTGTATGTGCAGTCCTTCGACCGCGAATGAAGTATAGCCAGAGGCAATCAGGCCATCGGCCGCCTTGAAGGCGAAGTCTCTGGACTGGTTATTGACTGTCTGCCATGACCTTTCGAGTTGGAGTTTTGCCCTGTTCCTCCTCTTCGACCCCTTCTCCCTGCGTGCGACAATCCTCTGCCATCTTGCGATGTGTTTCTCCGCCTTCCTTGCGAAGTTCGGCTTCGTTATCTTCCTTCCGTCGGAGAGCGTTGCGAATGTCTCCAATCCCATGTCTATGCCGACAGGGCTCGTGTCCCTGACCTTCGGAGGTTCGATTTCCAAGGCTGTCGAGAATATGGCATAGTAATCGCCAGCCTCCCTCTTTATCGTGAGCGTCTTGGCGACTCCCTCGATAGGCCTGTGGAGTTCTATCTTCATGCCGCCTATCTTCGAGATGCGGAGCATGCGGCACTTCCTTTCCTTGTCTATCGAGAATCCGAACTGCGGATATGTTATCGACACATATCTTCCCTTTGCCTTGAAGCGGGGGAAGCCGACCTTCACTCTTTTTCCTGCCTTCTTCTCCCTGCCCCTGCGGAAGAAGTTCTGATATGCCCTCTGCAGCCTGGCAAACACATTCTGTCTTGCCTGCGAATAGAGGCGGCTGAATTCCCTATTCTCAGAAAGCGCCTCCTTCAGGAACTTGTTGAAGCTAGCCTTCTTTATATCGAAAGACTTGGTCTTCTGGTATTCTGCTTTCGCCTTTTCAAGAATTTTGTTGTAGAGAAGACGGCACAGTTCCACCTGTTCATCAATCTCCTTCTGCCTCTTGGAATCAGGGTAAAGCCTGTATCGGTAGGCCTTTGCAATATCCACGTCGTTTGCTGCAACTTTCAAATTATTACGCCTTTCGCCGTTATGCGCAATCATGTTCATCTTCCTTTTCCGCCCCCGCTCTCATCCCACCCATAAATGGTGTGGGTTTTCCCGCTAAGCAAAGATAATACTCCCGCCCTCGCTCTCATCCCACCCATAAATGGTGTGGGTTTTCCCGCTAAGCAAAGATAAAAACATTACAATGCGTATTACTACAGGTAATACTTTTTATTATGCGCCCCGGGCATCGTATGCTATTTTAACCTTGACTGCGCCAGCGTATGGGATTAGCATGGTAGCGGAGGGTGACGCGGCTCCTGCGTTTGATCTGGAGGGAAGCGACGGAAAGAGGCACAGCCTGCCGGAATTCAAGGGCAAGTACCTGGTGCTCTACTTCTACCCGAGGGACGACACGCCGGGGTGCACAACCGAAGCGTGCGGCTTCAGGGACTCGATAGACGAGATAAAGAAGAGGGGCGCGGAGGTGGTGGGCGTGAGCAAGGACTCGTTCGATTCGCACGCCAGGTTCAGGGGCAAGTATAAGCTTAACTTCCTGCTGCTCTCCGACCCGGACAGCAATGTGATAAAGGCGTACGGCGCGTACGGCAGCAGGGGCATCTTTGGCATGGGCACGTTGCGCAAGACATTCGTGATAGACGGCAGGGGCAACCTGGCCAAAATCTACGACAAGGTGAGCCCGAAAGAGCACCCTGGGGAGATAATCAAGTTTCTAGATTCAATTGGATGACGTGGCATGGCTGATCAAAGGGCAGTCCTTGGCACCAACGTACTGCCGAACAGGTACAGGCTCGAGATAGAGCCGCTTCCTGGCTTCAGGTTTGCGGGCAGGGAGGAGATAGAGGTAAGCGTTAAGCAGGCGGCGAACAGGATAACGCTCAATGCAGCGGAGCTCAAGATAGGCGACGCGAGCGTGTCATCGGGGGGTGCTGTGCAGAAGGCGCGTGTGGTGCACCTCCCGGAGAAGGAGCAGGTCGCGCTCCTCTTTCCAAAGAAGGTGTCCGGAAGCGCAGTGCTGAAGATAAGGTATACGGGCATAAACAACGACCAGCTCCACGGGTTCTACAGGAGCATGTACCTGGAGGGCAGCAAGAAGAGGTATCTGCTTACCACCCAGTTCGAGGCAGCCGACGCAAGAAGGGCCTTCCCGTGCTTCGATCAGCCGGACATGAAGGCGCTTTTCAATGTCTCGTTCGTTGTGAAAAGCGACCTTGACTGCATCTCGAACACTCCGGTAAAGAGGGTGGAGAGGCTGGGCAAGGGCAGGAAGCGCGTTGTGTTCAAGGAGACGCTCAGGATGTCAACCTATCTCCTGTACCTCTGCGTGGGCAAATTCGACTTCGCCAGGGGCAGGATAGGCAGGATAGAGGAGATAGTGGCTACGACAAAGGGCAAGCGCCGGCTTGCCAAGCTTCCGCTCGGCTATGCGAAGAAGTTCGTGATGTTCTACGAGAAGTACTTCGGGATAGGCTACCCGCTGCCCAAGGTGCACCTGCTCGGCATACCCGACTTCGCCGCCGGGGCCATGGAGAACTGGGGCGCGATCACGTTCAGGGAGACGGCGCTGCTCGGCGACGGCAATTCCTCGCTCGCGCTCAGGCAGAGGATAGCCGAGGTCGTGGCGCACGAGCTCGCGCACCAGTGGTTCGGCGACCTTGTCACGATGGAGTGGTGGGACGACCTCTGGCTCAACGAGAGCTTCGCCACTTTCATGAGCTACAAGACGCTCGCGCTCACTTTCAAGGAATGGGCCATGGGCGACGGGTTGCTGAGCGAGACACTTGACAGCATGGATCTCGCGTTCTCCGAGGACCAGCTCAAGCACACGCATCCCATAAGCACGCGTGTGCGCGACCCGAAGGAGATAAGCACAATATTCGACAATATAAGCTACGACAAGGGAGGCGCCATACTGCGCATGATAGAGGACTATGTGGGCCCTGGCGCTTTCAGGAAGGGCCTGCACATCTACCTGAAGAAGCACGCATACTCCAACGCCACGAAATACGACCTCTGGAATGCCATAGACGAGGCCGCGAAGAAGAAGGCGAAGCCTGGCGAGTCAGTGGGGGAGGTGGCGAGCTACTGGGTCGACAATCCAGGGTACCCTGTAGTGCATGTCAGCCCGGCCAGGAACGGAGTGCGTATAAGCCAGGGGAGGTTTGCCATAAGCGGCGGCGTGCAGTCTGCAGGACGCTGGCCCGTGCCCATCCACTACGCCACCGGCGGCGGCAGGGAGGGCAAGATGCTGTTCAAGACAGCGTCGTCTCTGATCCAGGTGAAGCTGCGCGACGGCGAGTTCGTGAAGCTCAATCGGGGCCAGAAGGGCATGTATCGCGTATGGTACGACGGCAGGCTTCTCGCCCTGCTCGGCGCAGCCGTGCGGGCGGGCAGGCTGAAGGGTGCAGAGTCGTGGGGCGTGGAGAACGACCTCTTCGCGTTCGCGCGCTCGGGCAAGATAAAGGTAGAGGACTACCTCTCCTTCGTCTCCAAATACTGCACCGGCTCCGACTATCCGACGAACGAGAACATGCTTTCGCATCTTGCGTGGTTCTACACGATGCTGTACGGGACGAGGCTGGCGGATGAGGCGGCGCGCATAATATCGCATGCAGCCAACCTGCAGCTCGCGCGCCTCGGTTTCGAGGCCAAGAGGAACGAGAGCAGCTTCGACACGCTGCTGCGCGGCACGGTGGTGTCGAGCCTCGGCATGATAGGCGATGCGCACGTGGTTGCCCGCGCCAGTGCCATGTTCGACTCATTCGTGAACAAGGGGCGGCAGATGGACCCCAACCTCAAGTCCGCTATACTGGGCACAGTGGCGCGCTACGGCAACTCCGAAACGTTCGACCTGCTGAGGAAGCGCTACCTTGCCGAGCGCGTGCCCGAGGAGAAGCAGAGGTTCCTGGCGGTGCTTGGGAGGTTCAACGACCCTAAGCTGGTCGCAAGGGCGCTCGACTTCTGCCTGTCCGGGGACGTGCGTTTCCAGGACACGGTGAATATACCGGCAGTCGCCTCGTCGAATCCGCATGCCAGGAAACTGCTCCTTGAGTGGACGCTCGGCAACTGGCAGCTGCTCAAGAAGAGGTATCCGGCCGGAACAATGCTGCTCAAGTATTTCGTCGGCAACCTCAGCTCGCAGAACGAAAGGGGCGCGAGGGACGAGATGGCCGCATTCTTCTCAAGGAGGGAGAACAGGGGCGCGGAGATAGTGCCCGAGCTCAACAGGGCGCTGGAGAGGATAGACGCGAACATCAAGCTGATGCGCGTCAACGGCCTGGCAAAGGGCTAGTGCAGCCTGTAGCGCCTTCCGCGCCATGTGATGCTCCTTGTCCCGCTCGCGGCGGCCAGGTTTGCTGCATATATGAACGGCAGCAGCACTGTAGCTGCGGCTGTGGCAAGAGGCGAGCTGTCCCTGCCTATCCTACTCTCGTTCTTCGCGAAGCTTATGGCTGCATGCAGCAGCAGGAGCGCAAACAGCGGCGACACGAGAGCGGCGCCGAGCACCCCGGTGGCGAAGACGAGCACCTCCGACAGGTAGTACGCGAGGCCGTAGTAGAGCATCCGCCTGTAGGCGAATATGGCAAGTGCCGTTTGCCTGTTGGCCCATTCCCAGAATGTTGCGAGCGTCTCGTCGACGTATGTTATGGGGTGGTGGCGCCTGTCATAGGCGATGCCCAGGCCGCTCCTGCTGACTATCATGTTTATGCATATGTCGTCGGAAACTGAGTACCTGGAGTTCTTGAAGAATGAGAGCGCCTTCCTATCCATGAGGCTTGCCCTGAACGCAAAAGAGCCACCGTCGACAAAGCGCGCCATGCCAGATTCCATGAGGCTCTGGCCCACGAAGCCCCATACTTGTTTTGTGTGCGACCAAAAGCCGCCGGCTATCGGCTTGAAAAGCGGGAACATCACCGAGGCGCCGATGTGCACGCCCGCGAACGGGGCGACGAGCCTGCTGAGCCAGTCCTTCGCGACAAGCTCGTCTGAATCGAGCACAGCGTAGATCTCGTAACCGGCGAAGCGCTCCATCGCTGTGGCCAGGGCCCTTACCTTGCCGCTGCATTTCGTGCACCTGGAATCAGAGTACACGCACTCCACGCCCGCCCTCTCCACGGTCTCCAGAGCGGGGTCGCCCCTGTCCAGTATGGCCACGAGCCTGTAGTTCTTGTAGTCCTGCCTGCTTGCGGCCCGCAGGTTGTTGTAGAGTCCAATGTCCCCGCCTTTGCAGGGCATCATGACAAGGACGCGCGGCCTGTAGCCCTTCCTTTTCGCGTGCCTCCCTTCGTGCTTCTTGAAGAGTCCCCTTGCGTCAAGGACGAGGAGCCCTAGGAACAGGAGCAGCACGAAGGCGGTGTATGCCAGCAGCAATGACTGGGGCATCCATCAAACTTACCAGAAGCAATTCATAATCCTTTTGTGCGCCTGTGCGCAACGCTTTTAATGCTGCCCGGAGCATGCTATGCATGGTATACCACACGTTCCAGACGGTTATCATACCGGCGCTGATCTCTTTCATAGTTGCCCTGTCGGCAGTGTGGTTCCTGCGCGACTACTTCAGGGGCGCAGGCATAGTCGTGGAGGACAAGAATAAGGAGAAGCCGATAAAACTACCCACTAGCGGAGGCCTCGCCGTCGCTTTCGGCGTAGTGGTGGGCATACTCACGTACGTGTTCGGCGCGAGCTTCGTGTTCGCTCCCGTGGTGAACGTCTACGAGCTGCTCGCCGTGGCACTCTCTATAATAATGATCGCGCTGGTTGGCTTCCTTGACGACCTGAACATAAAGGCAAGGAAAGTGATGACTACGGACCTGCTGGACACAAAGGTCGGCCTCAAGAAGTGGCAGAAGCCGCTGCTCACCATAATAGGCGCACTGCCGCTCATGGCGATAAATGCAGGAGTGAGCACAGTGACCATACCCTTCCTGGGCGTTGTTGACTTGGGCATAGTGTATCCGCTCCTCGTGCTCCCGATAGCTGTCATATTCGTGTCCAACGCGTTCAACCTCCTCGGGGGCTACGACGGCGTGCAGACGGGCACGGCTGGCGTGCTCGCCTTCGGCCTGCTTGTATACTCGCTGCTCTTCGGCACTTACATCGGCGCGCTCCTGTCTGCGATGCTGTTTGCAGGCGTGATGGCGCTGCTGCCTTTCAACAAGTACAGGGCGTCTGTCATACCTGGGGACAGCTTTACCTATGCGGTGGGCGCCGCGCTCATATCCATAATGGCGCTCGGCAACGCCGAGGCTTTCGGCACAGTGATATTCATACCCTGGTTCGCAGAGTTCTTCCTGCACCTGCGCAGGAAGTTCCGCGTGACAGATGTGGGCAGGAGGAGGAGCGACGGCACGTTCGAGGCGCCATACGGCAGGAAGATATACAGCCTTACGCACCTGGTCATGAACATGAAAAGGGCCAGCGAGAAGGATATCGCGCTCTACCTGTCGCTTATAGAGGTGGCTTTCGTGGTGTTGGCGTTCGGGATGAAGTTCGCAGGCTTCCTGTAGGCCCTGCCCTTCCTGAGGAGCAGCACGTCGTCCTTCCTTATCAGCCTGTTCCTGCCTGCGTGTTCCGCATACAGTTTTGCCTTCTTGGTCAGCGCTTCCGTGAGCTTCTCCAGCTCCCGTTCCAGGTCCACCACCGCGTCCTCGCCTATGCGTTCGGCTCCGGCCTCGCGGATGAACTCCTCAACGTCGTAAAGACTAAACGCCCTCTCCCCCAATAGAACACCTGAAAAGTGCAGGAACTATTCCTATCTTAATGCTTTAAAAATGATCCGCACACCGGTGAGTAGTGGCAGTCACTTTCCAACATTCGCCCGTTCTCCGTTTACTTGTACCTGAGCAGGGCGCCCACGCCCTGGAATCCCATCATGAACTCCTTGCCGAGCGAGCTGTCCTCCGAGACGAAAACAACCTCGGTGCCGTTGGCGTCAGCGAGGTCGAGCAGGTACTCGATGGCGTCCTTGTCGCCAACCACGCTCAGCGTGCCGCCGTCGTCGTGCAGTGTGGTGCGCTGCGCCCCCTTCTCCACCTTCTCGACCGTCTTGCCGCAGATGCTGCACCTGTAGCTTATTGCGTGCAGCTCCAGGTCCTCGTTGACTATCAGCACGCTCGCCTGCTTCCTCTCAAGCGCGCCCCTCGTCTTCTCGTAGCCGTATACCGCAAGCCCGTTGTTCGCTATCTCACCCATGAACCTCTCCAGCGTCTTGCGCTCCTTGGCGGCCTCCTGCTCCTTGAGCAGCTCCTTGGCCTTGTCGAGCAGCTCCTGCAGGCCTGTCTCGTCGGTGTAGCCAGTGTCGAAGGTGCCGAGCACCTTGATCTGGTAGTTGAGCGCCTTCGCCTTCAGGAAGTTCTCCTTCGCAGGGCCCGGGCCGCCCACGAGCAGCCCCTTCTCCTTGAAGCCGTTCTTCATGAACTCGTCGTTTATCACGTCGCTAACTCCCTTGTAGTAGTCGTCTATGCTCTCCTCTATTGCACGCTTGTACCTGTTGGCCGACTGGCCTCCCTTCCTTATCTTCGCGTGTGCCATGCTCCTGAACTTCTTCACCACCTGCACGTGAGCGCCCCTGAGCGTGGCCACCGTTGCCTCGCGCCCGTCTAGCACCACGAGCACGTACGTGTCCTTGTTCTCAAACATATCGTCCAGCGGCTCCAGCATGAAGGTGGAGTCGCACCTGTAGATGTTCACCCTGAGGGGTTCGGGCGGCTCCACTGAGAAGAGCTCGATCTCGGTCTTGCCCGGATCCGTGGACACGTTGCCCGCGAACACTGCCATTCCGTTCTTTGGCGTCTCCCTGTACAACTTCAGGTACTGCATTATCTTCTCCAGCGCTCCGAGCACGTTGTTCCTGGTCTGCTTGGACTTTATGTTGCTGCTCGTGCTGTGCTCGCCGCGCAGCCTGGCTATCTCGTCGGCCAGGGAGTAGCCGGCCGGTATGTAGACGCTGACCAGCTGCGTCCCGTAACCCCGCATCGACTTGAGCCTCTTTATCTCCTTTGTCAGGTTGTAGTCTGCTCTCATTCTTTTTCAGCTCTCTCCTTACGAATGCACTTTATCATTTTTCCTTTGCTGCCGAATCAAGCATTACCTCCGAGTTTTCCAGCGGCGCCATGAACGTGCCGCTTTTTTCTTCAAGCTACTTGCCTATTTTCTCCTTGCCCATGTAGGGCACCAGAACGTCTGGAACTGTTATCGTGCCGTCAGGATTTGTGTAGTTCTCCACGATGCAGACAAGCGCACGCTGCGCAGGAACGGCTGTGTTGTTCAATGTATACACGTACTTGCGCTCCTGCTTCTCGTCGTAGCGTATGTCGAGCCTCATGCTCTGCCACACTCCCGCGCTAGAGCACGAGCCAAGCTCCCTGTAGTCGTTCTGGCCCGGCATGAAGCATTCTATGTCAACCGTCTTGGTCATCTGGTGGCCGGTGTCCCCGCTGCAGAGCTCCACGAGCCTGTACGGCACGTTCAGCTCCTGCCATATGCGTTCCGTGTTGCCGAGCAGCTCGTCGAAGTACTTCTGCTCGTCCTCCTTCCTGCAGTATATGAACTGCTCTATCTTGTCGAACTGGTGCACGCGAAACATGCCCTTCGTGTCCTTGCCGTGGGCTCCAGCCTCCCTCCTGAAGCACGGGCTTATGCCCGCATACTTCAGCGGCAGGTCGTTGACCGAGAGCACTTCCTCGGCGTGCATCGTGGCCAAGGCGTGCTCCGCCGTGCCTATCAGGAAGAGCTCGTCCTCCAGATGCTCCGCTTCCTTCATCCCGGCCGCTTCCTCGCTCTCGCCGACCCTGTAGAGCGCGTCCTGGAACGTAGCGAGCGGGGCTGCTCCCCTGTAGTATTTCTTTTTGAGCATGAACGGCGGCAGCACTGGCGTGTAGCCGCGCTTCGTGAGGAAGTCCATAACGTATCTCATGAGCGAGAGTTCCAGCAGCACAAGGTCGCCCTTCATGAAGTAGAATCTTGCGCCCGTGGTCTTTCCCGCCCTCTCCGTGTCCAGCAGTCCCAGCTTGCCCAGCACCTCCTCGTGCGTGGGCACTTTCTTCGCCACCGGCTCTCCCCATTTCTTTATTATCCTGTTGGCCTCTGGCGGATCGCCTACAGGCACAGAGTCGTCGAGTATGTTGGGCATGTTCCATACTAGTTGCTCGAGCCGAAGCTCGCCGATTGACATTTTTGCTTCCAGCGCCTCTATCTGCGCCTTTACCTGCGCCATCCTGTCGGCCAGCGCCCCGTCCGCCTCTTTTCCTGCCTTTTTGGCCTGTGCGATCTGCTCGCTGCCCTTGTTCCTCTCTGCCCTGAGCCTCTGGAGCTCCACGCCCCGCTTCCTCGATTCGGCGTCGAGCTGAAGCAGTTCATCGAGCGGATAGTCGCTGCGGCGGTTAGCCAGCGACTTCTTGATGGCGTCGAGATTGTCCCTCACGTACTTTGCAGTTAGCATCGCCCGCACTCTCAGTATAGACTGCTGATATGATAAATATAAAGGCTGTGTATATGCGTCGTGCAGGGGTGGCAGAGCTTGGCCAAATGCGGCGGGCTTAGGACCCGTTCCCCTAGTGGGTGCGAGAGTTCGAATCTCTCCCCCTGCACAGTAAAAAACAGGCCGCCATACTGGCAGATATTCATTGATACTTTGATAATCAAGTTGGAGGGGCTCCTCAAGGTTGCCAAGTCACATCGGGTCTGGGGCAGGAAATCTGAAAATAGGTAGGCAAGAGTTCCGCGGCCTTTAGGTCGTCGGGTGAATTGCCCGTCATAAACTATCTATCCTTTATTGCGGGAGAGCGTCCCGACCGCTTGTGGCGGGGTTGCAAATTTCGAGGAAAGTCTCAAAAATCAACTCCTCGATGCCCCAAAGCTTGCCTTGGGTTCTTCGCTCTAGAGGGAAGTTCAGGACGGGTTCCCTGGCTGCGGCCAGTTCTATAGCCGTGATGAAACGCAAGGGTGGTGGCAACAATGTGGCGATGGTGGATTCCACCATAAGCAGGAATGCGAGCGCATGGAGATATCTGTCTGCAGCAGAAAGGAACCTGTTGGCGGGTCATTTCGGTTGCAAAGAGCCAGATGAAGGGGTTCGGTGTAAGGCGCGGCCGCGGCAGCCATGTTTGCAGGAAGGAACAGGGCTGAGCAAGCCTGATTCTGGCCCGCGAACTGCGCTATGGCATCGTTTTAATAAAATGCGGAGGCAAGTAGCAGCATGCGGGGCAATCCTGAAATAAGCGTAGTAGTGCCCGCCCTGAACGAGGCAAAGTACATACACAACCTCTTCGACGGCCTCGACGCGCAGGGGTTCAGGAACTTCGAAACGATAGTGGTCGACGGCGGCAGCACGGACGCTACCAGAGAGATAGCGAGGCGCAGGGGCGCCAGGGTGATAGTGGAGAAGAAGGAGGGGATAGGCAGGGCGCGCAACGCAGGAGCTGCTGTCGCGAGGGGCAGAATCCTGGTGTTTCTGGATGCCGATACGAAGCCCGATGCGATGCTGCTCGACGTATACAGGCGCGCGCTGAGCACAGGCTCGGCAATCGCGGCCACGGGCCCGATAATGCCACTCGAGAAGAGCAACCTGCTGGTGCGGCTTGGCTTCCTATTTGTCTCGGTGCTCTTCGTCAAAGCGTCGATACTTCTGGGCAGGTCCTCTGTCGTGGGCCTGAATTTCGCAGTCAGGAAAAGCTCTTTCGACAAGGCGCGCGGGTTCAATCCCAGATACGTGACGTACGAGGACTGGGACCTCTCGCTCAGGCTCAGGAAGCTCGGAAGGATAGCATATCTTGGCGACGCCACTGTGCGGACCAGCGCGAGGCGCGTGAAGGCATGGGGCATATACGGTTTCTTCGCGTTCCACGTGGGCAACATGCTCAGGTACAACATGGGCAGGGAGCCGAAGCGGCACTATGAGCCAGTACGCTGAAACGCTCCCTGGAAACGCTTTAT
>DAHVUT010000001.1 GCA_027328425.1 Microcaldota archaeon
TCCTTCCGTCGGAGAGCGTAGCGAATGTATTCAATCCCATGTCGATGCCGACTGGATTAGTATCCTTAACCTTCGGAGGCGCAATCTCCGAAACTGTGGAGAAGATTGCGAAATACTCACCTGCCTCCCTCTTTATCGTGAGCGTCTTTATCATTCCTGCGATTGGCCTATGGAGTTCTATCTTCATGCCTCCTATCTTCGAGACACAGAGCATATGGTGCTTCCTCTCTTTGTTTATGGTGAAACCGAATTGAGGGTAGGTTATTGACGTATATCTGTCCCTCGCTTTGAAGCGTGGGAAGCCCGCCTTCACCTTCTTCCCTGCCTTCCTCTCCTTCACTCGCCTGAAGAAGTTCTGGTATGCCTTGATGAGCCTGTCCCTGATTTCTTGCCTTGTCTGTGAATAAATACGATTGAATTCCTTGTTCTCTTTCAGTAATCGCTGAAGGGTCCTGTTGAAGAAACTTCTTTTAGGCGTTGCTGTTTTGTCCTTCTCGTACGCCTTCTTCATCTCTTCGAGGAATCTGTTGTAGAGAAGACGTGCAATTTCTATCTGCTCGTCTATCTCTTTCTGTCGTTTAGAATCAGGGTAAAGCATGTATCGGTAGGCTCTTGAAGCATCCACGTCTTCCATTGCGGTCTTCGACTTATTATTCCTTTTGCTGTTATATGCGACCGTGTTCATTTTCCTTTTCGTCCCGCTTTCATCCCACCCATAAATGGTATGGGATTTCTCGCTAAGCAAAGCTAAAGAAGCTTAACTGGCGTATATTTGCGCCGCTTGCGGCAAGATTGGGAATATGCCAGGAGAAGGGGAGGGAAGCAAAACGTACAAGTACATAGTCGTGCTTCTGGGCATAGCATCGGTGCTGATGGCTGCCGCAACAGTGTATGTTATGGGGGTGGTGAGCCTCAACTATGGAGCGGGCTTGGCGATAGTGGGCCTGGCGAACAACGGCGGCCTTGTGAATTCAACCGCTGCCAACATACCTCTGATATCGAGCGAGATAGGTGCGCTTCACAGCGCCATGGATGAGATATACGTGCTTGCGCTGATCTCCTTCGCTATGCTTGGCGTGTCGTTCGTGCTTTACACTGGAAGGGCAGCGAGGCACGCCGCGTTTACAAGGAGGTACACGCTCCTGCACACCGTGCTTACCCTCATCTATGCGGGCCTGCTCTACCTCGTGCTCTCAAGCATCTCCATAAGCTACACCAGTCTGTATTTCCTTTCCTTGTTCGCGGCGATAGCTGTCGCAATAGCGATAGATGCGTATCTCGAGGTGAGCATACATATAAACTACGGGACGGGCAGGGTGCGCAATAGGGGCACGTTGCGCATAGAACCCGATGCCCCGTACAGCAACCTGCTCAACCTCCGCGACACAGTGTTCTCGAAGCTTCAGGGCGAAGTCAGGATAGTGGACAAGCACTTCAACTCGGGCGCGCTCTCCAACCTTTACAGGCTCCTGGAGACCAACATGCGTGGCATAAAGAGGCTCGAGGTGCTCGCCTCGGGCGAGATGCTGGACGCGAAGTTCAGCGACAACTACACCGACTTCAAGAACGAGCTGAACGCGGCAGGCATAGAGCTGAATTTCATGCTAATGAGCAGCGGGAACGCCACGGAGCAGCACGAGCGCTTCATCTTCGATGATTCAAGGGCCTACAAGATACCCCCGCTCAACATAATAAACAGGAAGAGCGAGCACATAGTGCCGCTCAGCATCTCGGAGGCCAGGCGCAGGTTCAACGCGCTCTCCAAGGACGCCACCAAGTACGAGAATTACGTAGTGAAGCAGGCACGCGGCCCCGCTCCGTAGGCCTATGGCGGAGCTGAACCTCCTATGCCTTCGGCTTCCTGCCGGGCGGCTTGGGCAGCTTCAGGCCTGGAAACGCCTTCTCCAGCATCTCCGCGTTCACGTCGAAGTCAAAAGAGAGGCCCTGCACCGTCCTCCTGAAAAGATAAGTGGAAGCGATCTCATTGAGCTCCTGTTTCGAGTTGGTAGCAGCCGTTATCGTCTCCTTTGCCTCGCCCGTGCCGAGCTTCTGCACGATCTGGGCGAGCGTGTTGTAGCTCTTCCTCGAGCCTGATGTCAGCCGCGCCGCATAGGCGTCGAGTTTTGCTGTGTCTATGCCGAGCAGCTCGAATGCCTTTTTGTCTATGCTCTGCCTTATTCCGGAGAGCTGGGCCGCTATCTCCTCTGGCTTGGTGTTTGCGTCTATGCGTATCTTCTTTACCGCCACCCAGTCCTTGTACTTGGCAAGAAACTCTATGGAGTCGCTGTCGTCCATGCTTTTGTCCTTCTAGGCCTGCTGCATCAGGTAGTAGCCCGCTGCCTTCTCGCGAGCGACGCGTTTGACCACGTTCTTCTGGGAGAGCATCACAAGGGCATTGGTGACCATGCTCTTAGGCCTGTTGCACTTCTTCGCTATGTCGTCGGCTGTCTTGAGCGAGCTGTCTTTTGTCGCGCCAAGCTCCTTCATGGCGTTCACTATCAGCTGCTCTACCTGGTTCAGGTCTGCCATAATATCACGCAAGCATAAACAACGCCGTTATATTAATACCTACTTCTTGACCCTGATCTCTCTCCTCTTGGGCCTGAGGTACCGCGACCCGCACTTCCTGCACTTGGCTGCGCCCGCCTTGTTTCTGGCCTTGCACTTCCTGCAGACCCATATCTTTGCGAGCGCCTCGTCCGCCAGCTGGAACCTTCCCATTTCTCTTCACCAGAATAAGTGCATAGAGTTGGTCGCTAAGGTATAATAAGCTTAAGCCTTCCTTGATCTGAGCCATTTCATTACGTCCTTGAACACGTCGAAGCCGCTGTAATCAAGCACCATGAGCTTCACTCCCTTGTAGCTGCCGTCCTCGAGCTCCACCGATTCGCTGTACTTGGGCATGTCCGCGTACAGCAGCGCGTCCCAGTGCCATGTGCCCTTGAAGTACTCCTCCCTGTCAAGATCCGTGTTGTTGGTGAAGTACACGAAGAGCACGCCGTCGCACCAGAATACGGGCTTGTTCTGCCCAAAGCCCACGATGCGCTTCGCCAGCTCTTCCTTGCTGCCAAACCTGTATACCTGGTGCACCACGACCTTCTTGTCCGGCACGAACTCGACGTTGACCATGTTATCACTCAAAACGCAATGTCAAGGCTGGGTTTGAGGGGCATCGCCCTCCAGGCGCGCTCCGATTTCGATGCAGCCTCCTTCTCCACCTCGACCCTGCAGCCGAGCTGCTTCGCCATGTACTCTGCAGCATCCGCGAAGCCCGCGTATTCGTCCTGTTGCGCGGTGTCTACGGGCCGCAGCTCGTTCATGCGTTTAGCGAGCATCGCTGCTATCCTAGAGGCTATCTCTGTGTTGACCCCCGCTTCCCCCCTTACGCTGGCTATCGCCTTGTCTACCCTCCTCTCCTTTGCGAGAGTGCCAACGAGCTTCCTCTTCCAGTCCTCGGCTATCATGAGCTTCAGTGCGGCTGCCTTCCTGCCGCTCTTCTTCTCCATGAGCGCGATTGCCTGCCTTGCATCCTCCAACGTCTTCTCTATCGCCTCCTCCATGCTCTCCGCCTTCGCGTCGATCATGTCCTTGTCGGCTTCGGGCCATTTCTCCAGTGATGCGAAGCTGCCGTTGCCGAGCGCGTGCCACATCTCCTCAGCGAAGTGTGGCGTCATCGGCTGCAGCATGAGCGCTACTCCGGACAGGAAGTCCTTGACCACTATGCCGTTCCCGCCGCCCCTTGCAAAATACCTCCTGAGCTCCAGGACCGAGTCGTAGAATATCGATATGTATGCGTCGCGCAGTTCCAGCTTCTCCATCGCGATCGTTGCCTTGCCTATCTTGCCGTTCAGCCTGGAGTAGAGCCAGTAGTCTATGCTCTTCAGCTCCCCCGAGCTGAGCTTGTCGAGCCCCATAGCCGCATTGTACAGGTACTCGAGTCTTTCCTGTATGCCCCGTACAGCAGTCCCGCTGAAGTCGGAATCGCTGTACAGGTCGGCACCGGCTATCACGTTCATCCTTGAAGGGTCGGCGCCGTACTTCTCGAGCGCATCGGACAGCGGCACTATGTTGCCCAGGCTCTTGCTCATTTTCTCGCCTTCGCTCATGACGAAGCCGTTGATCACTATCTGCTTCGGCCAGTACGCGTTGTCGAATACCGCTGTGTGGTTGTATATGTACATCACAAGGTGGTTGAATATCAGGTCGGGCCCGGAGCCTCTCGACGTGTCCCTGTACCAGTACTCGAACGACTCCCTGCATTTCTTGATAATGGAATAGTCGATGCCCGTAGATGCAGCCACCTTGTCGGCGTCTCCAATCCCCCTGAACACGAAGTCGAAGAATTCGGGCTTCAGCTTCTCCGGCGCTATGTCTTTGACAAAGTTGGATATGGTGTAGAACGACATATAGATCGTAGAGTCGGATAGGCTCTCTATTATCTTGGTCTTGTCGAGAGGGAACACTGTCCCCAGTCCCTGGGCCCTGGCCACAGCGCGCATGTCTATCCAGCCCATCGCAGCGTCGAAGGCGTTCCTCGCCCTGTCTGGAAGCAGTTTCATCCGACCGAGCGCTTTCTTCGCCTCCTCCTTCCACGCCTTATCGCCGTAGTTTATGAACCACTGGTCCTCCACGACCTTGACCACAACTTCGTAGCCGCACCTGCAGTATACGGGCGTGTTCTGGAGCACGTATATGCTGATTGCATTACCTCCGGATGCTAGTTCCTTCTTCATCCTCTCCCTAGCCTCCGGTTCGCTCATGCCTTCATAGCCTTTGGCAAGCATCTTGCCCCAGTGGCTCTCCTCCCTGTACTCAAGCTTCGTGGCGAACTCCAGCATGTCGTCTATAGCGTCGACGTTCGTGTGCAGAATTTCAAGATACGCAAGCGCAGGCACGTCGAGGTGCTCTGGCTTGGCATCGCCCGTGCTCACATCGCTCAGCGACCTTCCTATCTTGACGTCCAGCATTTTTATGGGCTTGATCTCCTGCTGCAGCCTGCCTTCCTTCCTGAGCCGCTCCAGCGCGGCATAGTCGAACGGGGCGTGCGCAGGCACGCTCATCACTACGCCGGTCCCCACGCCCTCTTTCACGAAGAAGCCGGGCAGCACCGGGAGCTTGCTGCCGTTTATAGGATTGATGCACGTCTTAGCGAGCAGCTTGTCAGCGCCAATCTCCTCGATCACCTCTACCTTGGTTTGGTACTTCAGCATGCTCGCCGCTGCCTTGGATATGTAGTATCGCTTGCCATCGTCCCCTATTCTGCAGGCAACGTACTGCGACTTTTCGTTTACGAACATGTTCGTGACCCCGAAGAGCGTCTCGGGCCTGTACGTGGTGCACAGCACATACGCGTCCTCCCCGTCTACCCTGAACAGCACCGCAATCTCCTCCTCTATCTCGGGCTCGACGTCGTGCTTCGTGTCGTGCATCCCGACCGCGTTGTTCTCGTTCGGGCACCATCCTACAGGATGCCTGCCTTTGGTGAGGTACCCCTTGCTGTTGAGTATCGCGAATTGCCACTCTACCATTTTGCTGAACTGCGGGTCCGTGGACACGAAGCTCCGCCTCGGGTCCATGCTGAAGCCCGACCTGCCGTAGAGCTGCCTGCTCTCGTTCGTGAAGTATGCTGCTATGTATGCCGGCTCCGTCATCTTCTGTATCTCGGCATCGGGCACGTGGAATACTTTGAGTTCCTCCACTATCTCACCGTCCCCATTCTTTATGCGTTTTGCGAACGCAAGCACAGGCGTGCCTGTCGCGTGGAAGCCCATCGGGTAAATGACGTTGAACCCGCGCATCCTCTTGTACCTGGCAAGCACATCCGATGTTCCAAAAGCGCGCAAATGGCCTATGTGGAGCGGTGTGTTGACATAAGGCCAGGCAGCAGTAACCATGTAGGCCGGCTTGTCATTTACGTCGCTCTCGAATATTCTTGCATCTGCCCATGCCTTCTGCCACTTCGCCTCCATCCCATTGTAGTTTATCATCTGAGCACGACAACGATACCTATCGTTATATAACATTAATAGCGCTATTGTTTCTGGCCGAGCTTTTGCCTGCACAAACCGCCTTGGACGGCAAGCTTTATATATTTGGTCTAGTTTTAAACTAAGCATGGAGAAATGCCCAGAGCATGCTCTGCCATTCAAGGACTTCGGCACCATGGGCGAGAGCATGCTGAAGAACGTGCACTCCATAATAGTGCTTGTGCACGTAGACGCGAAGAGCACCTATCCCTATGCGCTGCTAAAGAGGTTCAGGGCGAGCAGGCACCCCATGGTAAGCAGCATAGACAAGAGCGAGCTCTACAACATACTCAACTCGCTGGAGCACAAGGGCTACGTGAGGAGCAGGACGGTGCGCGCCGGGGGCAAGCTCCAGAGGGTATACGTTGTAACGCCAAAAGGCGGTGTCCTGGCCAAGAAGTTCAGGAGGACGTTCTTCAGGTTTGCAAGCAAGATGTCGAGCATGATGCGGGGTGCGTTTGCTGAGTGATTACGCCATTGAGATAGAGGACATTGTGAAGAAGTTCGGGAACTTTACTGCTGTCAACGGGGTGAGCCTCGGCATAAAAGGGGGCGAGATCTTCGGACTGCTGGGGCCGAACGGAGCCGGAAAGAGCACCACTATAAACATGCTCCTAGGTCTATTGGCTCCCACGGCCGGCAGGATCCACATAAACGGCGTGGATATGTTGAGGGAACCGGAGAAGGCAAAGGGCCAGATAGGGATAGTGACACAGGAGACAGTGGTGGAGCCTGACCTTACCGCCGAGGACAACCTCATGATATTCGGCAGGCTTTACCAGATCCCCGAGAACGAGCTGCAGAAGGGCATAGAGTTCGCGCTGGAGCTCTCGGACCTGAAGGGATTCAGGAAATCCTACGCCGGGACGTTCTCGGGCGGCATGAAACGCAGGCTCGAGACTGCAAAGGCGCTGATGCACGCCCCAAAGATACTTCTCCTGGACGAGCCTACGACAGGCCTTGACGTTCAGAACAGGTCGCAGATATGGGAGCTGCTGAGGAAGATAAACAAGGAGCAGGGCGTAACTATACTCATGACCACCCAGTACCTGGAGGAGGCCGACCAGCTCTGCAACAGGATAGGCATAATAGATCACGGCAAGCTCATCGCGCTGGGCACCCCTGCGGAGCTTAGGCAGAAGATAGGGATGAGCACGGTGCTCGAGGTGGAGGCGGAAAGGGAATCGCTGCCGAAGGTGGAGCAGATATTCAGGAAGCTGGGTATGGAGCCCAAAATCTCAGGCAACAAGGTGATAGCTCCGGCGGGCGCCAAGCCTGTGGAGAGGGTGGAGAAGGTGCTGCAGCTGCTTTCCGCGGGCAGGATAGATGTGCACAACGTGAACATGCACGAGCCCACTATAGACGACGTATTCCTGAAGCTCACCGGCTCCGCCGTCCGCGACCAGACAGGCGACTACCAGGGTGGGAGGCAGGGCATGATGATGGGAAGGGGCAGATGAGATGGGGCTGCTTGAAGACACGTACACTCTTTTCCTCAGGGACATACTGATATTCAAGAAGAACCTTGGGGTGAACGTAGTCAGGTCGCTCATATTCCCGTTGATATTCATAATACTGCTCGGAGCGTTCGGCAGCACGCCGAAGAATGTTCCCATCGCGATTGTGAATTACGACAACGGGCCGGCGGCGCTGCAGTTCATAAACATGCTCCAGTCTGGGAACAGCCTGCAGGTGGTGAGCGTCACCACGCAGCAGGAGGCTATGTCTATGCTCTCCAAGGGCAGCGTGGCCGCTGTTGTTGTCATACCCCAGGGCTTTTCCAATGCGCAGCTTCCCAAGCCTAACGTGTACGTGTATCTTGACAACTCCCAGCCGCAGTCGGCGACGATAGCCGCTGAGGTGGTGAATCAGGCAGCCGCGCAGCTTGGGGCGCAGGCTTCTTCCGGCGCCATGCCGGGCTCCACAACGCTCTCGCATCCCGTACCAGTAATCACGAACTACGCATACGGCGCTTCGAGCAACTACGAGAGCTTCGTGGTCGGGGGCCTGGTGATAATGGTCGCAGCCTTCGGTTCCGTATTCAGCTCCGGCTTCACTGTGATAAGCGACAGGGAGCTTGGCAACCTGAAGGCGTTTCTCACCACTCCGATAAACAAGTTTTCCATACTGCTCAGCAAGATAGGCTACGGAACTGTGCAGTCCCTGTTCAGCGCGTACATAGGCCTTGTAATAGGCCTGCTGCTCGGTGCAACGATAGCAGCAGGCGTCGTAGGCCTGCTCGAGCTCATATGGATAGTGTTCCTGGTGGGCCTAGGCTTCAGCTCGCTGTCAATAGCACTGGCTGTAAGGACGAAGCAGCTCCAGACATACGCGCTCGTGGCCCAGACCATAGTCATGCCGACTGCATTCCTAGGCGGCGCCTTCGTGCCCACCACGCTCCTTCCGAAGGTGCTGCAGTCGGTTGCCGTAGTGAACCCGCTGACGTACGCTGTGAATGCGGTGAGGGACATAATGATAAAGGGTTCGCTGCCCCTGAGCGACCTGGTGCTGGACAGCGCGGTGCTTCTGGTGTTCGCCGGGGTGATGGTGGCCGTCGCATTCGTGCTCTTCAGGAACACGAGCGAACAGCTGTCTTGATGTTGTTATGCTATATGGTGAAAAAATGAGAACAAAGATCTTATTGGCGCTTGCTGCTGTGCTTGTGGCAAGCGGAATGGCCGGAGCGCAGTATACAGGAGCGCTCACGCTGGCGAATATCTCCATATCGCCAAGTCCTGTCATCGCAGGCGGCAACGCCACGATAACGTTCAGGCTCTACAACTCTTACGGCATGTTCCTGGATAACGTGAACCTGCAGCCCGTGGGCAGCTACCCGATAGTCAACGTGTCCCCCGCGGGCGGCAGGGTAGTGGGCACGCTCAATGGAGGCATCAGCGGCAACTACTTCACATACACGTTTGCGATACCCAACACCACGCCCTCGGGCACATACACAGTGGACTTCGACGCCACATACCTGGCGTTCGGTGCATCCGCTTCGGTGGCTACATCGACAATGCCAGTGAGCTTCTATGTGCGGAACAGGCCTGTGATAAATGCGGTCGCGGTGGACCCGCAGCCTTCTGTGCTCTACTCGGGCCACAACCAAACGATACAGATCGCCATAGAGAACGCAGGCTATGGGACGGCCAGAAACGTTACTGTTTCTGTTGCGGCAGGGCAGGGGCTCAGCATACTGAGCTCGGTTAGCACGTTCTTCATAGCTAATCTTACCATGGGATCCGTCGTGGATGAGCCTCTGCTCGTGGCTGCGAAGGGTCTCGGCAGCGGAAGCCTGGCTGTGAGCGCAAGCTACTACTCCTCGAACTTCGGGCAGAGGTTCTCCGGCTTGCGGGTGGTCAATCTTTCGGTGGCGCCTTCGGCGCAGTTCAACTACACATACCTGGGCGACAACCTAGGCATAGGCAGCTCCGACGTGCCTGTAGGCTTCAGGATAACGAATACGGGCACAACGATGGCGCAGGAGCTGCAATTAAGTCTGCAGACGTCGTATCCAGTTACGCCCGTGGCCACCACGGCCTACGTGGGCAGCCTCGCGGCCGGGGCATCGGCGAACGTCATCTTCATGGTCAGCGTGGACTCCGCAGGGGTGAACGGCAATTACCCTGTCACAATATATGAGCAGTGGAAGCAGGCGAACGGGGCCGCCGATCAGCAGTTCACCGCGAGCAGCAACTTCTTCGTAACTGTGGGCGGCCAGCCGAACATCCTGACGCTTGTTGTAGAGGCAGCGATAGCGGTGGCCGTGCTTGCCGTGCTTGCATATAAGATGGCTCCGCGCCTCATGAAAAAGCGGGCGAAGAAGAAGCAGTGACGCGCGCCTGAGGCCCGCATCCATGCGCGCGGGGCAGGGTGCGCATGGTCGGCGGGTGCCCCTTTTCAGACCCTGAGCGTATCGGAAGCTCCCGCAAACGCGATTTGCGCTGCTTTATTAAATGCTGCATGCTAGCACTGAGCAATGATGGTTGAATGGTTTTGAAAGTAGTTGATATTGTAAAGGACAGCTACTCCACTCTTTTCCGCAATAGGACTGTGCTGGCGTACGTTGTTATAACTGCCGTAATCTCCTCAATCTTGGTCAGCTCTGTAACTTCTTTGGTGGGGATAAGCCCTGGCGTGGCCTCCGCTTCCTCCCTTGCAGCGGTGCATGCCAACCTCGCGCTTCTGGTGGCGATGGTGGTTGTGGGGTTCCTTGTTTCCGTGTTCTTTGCAGGGGCCGTGCTGACAGCTGCGCAGGCAGGCTGGAAGGGAGGCTTTGCTGACGCTGCCAGGAACTCGCTGTCCAGGTATCTGTCGCTTCTAGGTGCTGACCTGCTCAGCGCTGTGATAATAGCGGTTCCATTCGTAGCTTTCTATGTGTTCGGTCTGCTGGTGCTGTTCTCTTCCGTTTCGTTTGTAAGCGTTATCCCGTTCATCTTCGGCATTTTGCTTATACTGGTAGGCGTTATGTTGCTGGCGCTGCTCGGAGTGAGGTTCAGCATCTCACTGGTCGGTGCGATCAACGGCAACATGCGCGCCGTGCAATCGGTGAAGCACAGCTGGCAGGCCACCAAGGGCAGCTACTGGCGCG
This sequence comes from Microcaldota archaeon, assembly GCA_027328425.1. GTDB lineage: Archaea > Micrarchaeota > Micrarchaeia > Micrarchaeales > CABMGC01 > JAJYVH01. The sequence continues at coordinate 10,618 of DAHVUT010000001.1, forward strand.
TCTTCGCCATATTGCTTGTTATAGGTATAGTCATGCTGGTCATAGGCGACGGGCTCGCGATCGCGCTGCGCACCTTGGACCTTTCTGCAATAGGCTACTTCGTGCTTGCGATTCTCGGCGGAGCCGGCAGCGTGGCCATAGTGCGCGTCTACGAGGCGCTACCCCGCTAACAGGCATGTATCGCGATGTTTTTTAATCTGCGCGTAACAAACAGCAGTGGTAATCATGGCACTGTACACGCCGCAGCAGCAGGCAGGCATACTCAGCTTCTACGATGCGCCGGAGCGCGGGCCGAAGGTGACGGCCAAGACGCTGGTAATAATAGTCGCCGTTTTCGCGGTGTTGGTTATAATACTGGATCATCTGGCCACTGTCTGAGCGCTCTATTCTTCCTTATCCCTAACGGAATGCATTTACTGCGGAAGAGCGCCCATCCGCTTGCGGCGGGGTTGCAAATTTCGAGGAAAGTCTCAAAAAATCAACTACTTGACGCCCCAATGCTTGCCTTGGGATTTTTTACCTGCTTTTCTACTAGCTTCTGAACTAGGCGCCTGATTCTTTTTGCCCTTTTTACCAACGGTGCATTTACTCTTGCGTTCCGCATGTCTCTTACGTTCCAGAAGACAGTCTTGCTTCTGAATTTCTTGAAATATGCAGGCAATTTCCTTCTTTCCGAAGGTGTCATAAGTATTATGACCCTCTTTGAAGCGTTCAGCATTCGTGTAGTGACTTGTTTCCTTTTTTTCTTTGAAATGTCTATCCCAAAACAGTTTCTCATTATTTCTATTGTTTTAGCTCCAGGGGACGAGCCCATGTATAGGGTTTTTGATACATCTATGCCTGCGCTTTTGACCGATTGATTCGAGTATTCCTGAAAGAATGCTTCGGCCATCTGACTCCTGGCGCCGTTGCTTCTGCACACGAACAACACTTTCAATGGTATCGCCTAAATGAGCGTGAAAACGTCCTTTCTCCTCTCGCTGACGTCGCCTTGTTCCGAGAGTAGGTAGAGCATAGCCCTCACCCCGTCCTCGTCTAGCCCTGCGTTCTTGGCCACCTCTTCCACCTTCCTTGGCCCCTGCTTCAGCTCCTTTATCACCTTGCCGCTGTTCTTCTCGAAGAAGCTGCGCAGAACTATGTAAAACTTCTTGTTGAATGCCCTTATGCCCAGCACTTTGCCGGATCTTATACTGTCCTCCAGCACTGCCGACAGGCTCATCGCCTCCGGCTGGGTCTGCAGAACTACGAAGCCCTCCTTCTCCAGTCTCTCTATGTTCTCGTTCTCGACCTTGATCGGCAGCAGTTGCGCCGCAGCTGCAGGTGCCTCCTCTGTGCCAGCCTCTGCCTCCTGCCGCTTCTGCTGCTCTGGCCTGGCGCGCGTGCCCATCAGGAACTTCTCGTACACGCCCCTGTCTATGCTGTACGCTCCCTTGAAGACCCAGACAACGCGCTTGCCCATGAGCCCCTGCAGTATCTTTTTCTCCTGCTCGTTGAGCAGGCCCCCGACTTTTGCTGCCGTCCTGTCAGCGTATCTGAGCGTGTCTAGCTTCCTCAGCACTCTTATCTCGGGCAGAGTCAGGCTGGCTATAATGTTCTTGCTCGCCCCGGGGCTCATCGCCCATGTCCCCGTGTCTGTCGTCTTCCTCGTGTTGTTGAGCAGCGTTTCGGGTATGTCCCCTTTCTTTGCGAATATGAAAGATTTGTTGTTGAGCCTGAAGAAGTCCACTTCCTCGTCGCCCTTCAGCCCAAGCTGTTTGATGACCTCGAAAGGAAGGTAGACGATGAGCTTGCCTCCCTTGTTGCTGTATACCTTCATTCGTGCCCCCAATATACATATAGTGCAAGAAATAAAAGAGGTGCGTTGGAGCTGTCCAATGCAAGCGGCACGCCTTTATTTATGTGCGTCCAATATCGTGCATGGCCGGTCAGCATTCAGGTGGCCCTTCCCCTAGCTCTACCATTAGGCAGGAATTCGCATCATCGTTAAAAAAAGCGATAGTGTCCGTTTATCCGGAGGCAAAACCGGATGATGAGGAGCTCATGCTTAGCATAACGGCCCCTCAGGGGCAGGAATGGGACATGAGCTCTTCCGTTGCTTTCAGGCTGGCGAAGAAACTGGGGGCGAACCCAGCGGAGATAGCAGGCAAGCTTTCCGGGCTGATGACGGAAGGCAGCTACGTGTCCAAGACAGAGGTAACGAACGGCTACCTGAATGCGCGGCTGGATGAGCGCAAGTATGCATCGCTTGTCCTTGCGCGGGTAAGGGACCATGGCGATGCTTATGGCACGAGCTCCATCGGGGAGGGCAGAAAGGTCATAGTGGAATCTCCGAGCGCCAACCCTGCGCACCCCTGGCACGTGGGCACACTGAGGAACGCGCTGCTTGGCAACGTGGTATCCAACCTGTTTGAGGCGTGCTCCTACGAAGTGGAGCGCGAAGATTACATCGACGATCTGGGCCTCCAGGTGGCCACCGCACTCTGGGGGTGGATCAACATAAGCAGCAAGCCGGACAAGAAGTTCGACCAGTGGCTCGGAGAGCTCTACGTGCGCGTGAACAGGGAGATGGAGCAGAGACCCGAGGTGAAAAAGCAGGTGGAGGCACTCAACAAGGAGATGGAGGACGGAGTGTCGCAGCAGGCACGCGAGGGCAGGGAGATGGCCGAGAAATGCGTCATGGCGCACCAGCAGACAGCGTTCGACTACCGCATATACCATGACGTAATGGTGTGGGAGAGCGACATAGTGAGGAGCCACCTCCTTAGCAAGGTGCTTGACATCTCCAGCGACATACTTGAGAAGCCGGGCGATGGCAAGTACGCCGGGGCCATAGTGATAAAGCTCAACAGGATAACGCCGTTCGCCAGGGAGCTCGAGGGAAGCAGGGAGGACGCCAAGGTGATAATAAGGAGCAACGGTGCCGCCACGTACATGGGCAAGGACTTCGCGTTCCACGCGTGGAAGTTCGGGCTGGTGGATGCAGGCTTCAAGTACAGGAAGTTCATGGACCAGCCCAACGGCAGGCCCGTATACTGCACTTCGCCCGAGGGCTCTCCGATGCAATTCGGAAATGTGAGACGCGCAATAAACGTGATAGGCGGAGAGCAGGCGTACGAGCAGCAGATAATGCGCGTCATGTTCTCGCTGATAGGCCACGAGGAGGTCACCAAGAACATATTCCATCTTGCGCACGGCAGGGTCAACATTGAGGGATCAAAACTGAGCGCCAGGAGCGGCAACTGGCTGGGTGACGGCAGGAACTACACCGCCGATGACCTGCTCGTTGAGGCGACAAAGCGCGCCATGGAGATAGCGCAGAAGAGCGAGAAGATAACAGACAAGCAGAACCTGGAATCGATATCCAGGGCTGTGGCGCTGGGCGCCATAAAGTTCGAATACCTGAAGATAGCCACCGAGAAGGACATCACTTTCTCGTGGCAGAACGCGCTCAACCTGGAGGGCAACAGCGGCCCCTACGTGCTCTACACCTATGCAAGGGCCAAGCGCATACTTGGCAAGTCTGGGGACGTGCCGCCGCTGTCTGACGCTGATGCGCAGCAGATAACGCGCGGCCATGACTTCCAGCTGGTCAAGCTTATGGGCATGGCCCAGGATGTGGTGGAGAAGGCGTGCGCAGAACTGAGGCCCAGCGTGCTCACAGACTACCTGCTCGGGCTATCGTCCCTATTCAGCAAGTTCTACGAGAGCATGCCTGTTGTCAAGGGAGGGGACGCAAAGGGTGTCAGGCTCGAGATAGTGCGCTCGTTCACGATAGTTTTGGCCAATATGCTGTCGCTGCTCGGCATAGCGACTCTGAGCGAGATGTAAGCGTAAATAATCTTTCGTGCGGAATGGTATCGAGGGCCCGTAGCTCAGCTTGGACAGAGCAGCACCGTCCTAAGGTGATGGTCGCGGGTTCAAATCCCGCCGGGCCCGTAGCGTTTGTAAACAAATAAATAGCTTCCATGGCACATTTAAGCCAAACCGGGGTTTGATGAAGCAGGAAAAGAGAAGCAAGGAACCGCAGATAATAGTGAAGCCGCTGGGCAGGTTCGGCGGACTGGACAACCTGCACATAACGCTCGCCGTGGTAGTGGTCCTGCTTATTGCGCTGCTGCTCGTAATCTCATACTCAAAGCCCATCCTTGTCTTGCCAGCAAACAACACAACGTCGGCGCTGGCTCCCGTGCACAATGCAACGCAAGTCAGGGCCGTGGTGGAGCAGGAGCTTGCGAGCTACGGCGGTGTGAATGGGTCGCTCTCCCTGCTGCCGTACATAAGCAACGTGAGCAGCATGAAACTTGGCTACTCCAACTCCAGCCATGATTGGTATGCAACGGTATCGGCGACCAATCCAGTAGGCAATGTAGCGTTTAATGTGTCGTTCATAATTAGCGATGCCAACATGTCTGTAACGCCGTTCTTGCAGACCGCGAAGCCCTCGCAGCTTTCGATGAACAGGGTCGTGGCCACTGGCGTTGTGCAGCTCAACGGCAAGTATGAATGCACCAGCAACGCGACGCGCGTGTACTGGTTCATGGACCCGTATGCCACCGGATCCGTTAGGAGCCTGCTCAACGCGACAGCGCTCGAGGCGAGGTATGGCAGCGCACTCAACCTCACATTCAAGATGATAACTGGGCCCAGCACGCAAAGCGTTGCTGCCTCGGCAGGGCTGCAGAACGCACTCTACCTATCAAAGTACATATTGTGTGCGTCGCAGCAGCCGCGGTTCGGCGCCTTCGCCGCAGACCTGAACAGCGAATATTCCAACCGGTATGCGCCGCAGAGTTCGCTCCAGAGCTTGGCCAACGTCGCGGGCCTGGACAACGCCACCCTCTCGAGCTGCATCGCGAACTCCACGTCCCTTCTCAACAACCAGGCGCTTCTCGCCGCGTACTACAACATAACGCAGACGCCGAGCGTCATCGTGGCGTGCGCGTACATGGCGCTGCCCCAGACTGCAGGCTCGGCCATCTCTTACGCCAATTCGGCCAGCTATCCTGGCAATTCCACGCGCTGATTCGTTGAGGTACGTAATAGCGGGCATAGACACGGGCAAGACGGCTGCGGTAGCGTGCGTAGACCTCGATGGCATTCTCGTGAGCGCGAACTCGGGGAGGTTTGCAGGCATGCAGTGGTTCGTGGACTCGCTCAGGAGCGCGGGCTCGCCAGTGATAGTCGCTAGCGACAAGAGGGAACCTGACAAGACGGTTGAGAAGCTCGCAAGCATATTCGACGCCGTCCTGTTCACGCCCGAGAGCGACATAAGCCTGGAGAGGAAGAGGGAGCTCGCCGCGGGCAGCGTGGCGAACCCGCATGAGCGTGACGCGCTCTCCGCAGCTCTCACGGCCTACAATGCATATGCTGCCAAGCTCAGGCATGCTGCGAAGATAGCAGGCGCGAGCGACGCGCCAGCAGACCGCGTAAAGGCGATGGTGATAAGGAAGTACTCGGTGCACGAGGCGATAAGCGGCGGCCGCGTGGGCAGGCGGCTCGTCAGGAAATCGCGGGGTTAGCGTTAAGAATCTTTATATAATGCGGCACACGAATAGTAGCGAGGAGTGCGCAGCAGACGTTGACGCTTAAATGGTGTAAGAATGGCTGAAGAACAAGCAAGAAACGAGGAAGTAAAGACAAGCACGATGCCTGAGAACGTGGTCTACATAGGCAAGAAGCCCGCGATGAACTACGTGCTCGCCGTAGTGACGCAGTTCAACTCCGGGGCTAAGAGCGTGAAGATACGCGCGAGGGGCAACACTATCTCCAGGGCCGTTGACGTTGCCGAGATAGCGAGGAACAGGTTCATGCGCGACGCAAAGGTAGGCACTATAGCAATAAACTCAGAGGAGCTGCAGAATGAAGACGGCACAAAGTCAAAGGTAAGCACCATAGAGATCACGCTGAACAGGTAGTTGGCGCTTCCGGACTGCCTTCGGGCAGGCAGGTGTGTTTCGAGTGGTCGCTTCTGTAATTTTGGGCGGCAGGCAGGCGAAGAGTGTAGTGAAACTTCTCGAACGGGCGTACTGGAATGCAGGCTACTACCTGGAATTCGGCACACCGCTGGAGCTGATGGTTGCTGCCATACTCTCCGCGCAGACCCGCGACGAGGTAGTCAATGCAATAACGCCAGGGCTGTTCAAGCGCTATAGGACGGCCCGGGACTACGCCGATGCCACGCCTGAGGAGCTGCTCGTGTACATAGGCAGGGTAAGCTTCGCTGGCGCCAAGGCTAAGAACGTGATAAACGCATGCAGGATACTTGTGGAGAAGCACAGCAGCAAGGTGCCCAGGAAGATGGAGGAGCTCATAGAGCTGCCCGGCGTAGGCAGGAAGACGGCCAACACAATACTCATCAATGCGTATGGCGTAGTGGAGGGCATACCTGTGGATACGTGGGTGATCAAGCTATCAGGCAGGATAGGCTTCAGCAAGAGCAGCAAGCCGGATGAGATAGAACAGGACCTTATGCGCATAGTTGACAAGGAGCATTGGCGCAACTTCAGCTATGTGCTTAAGGCTCATGGCAAGGCGGTCTGCCAGTCCCGGGTGCCGATTTGCAGCAAGTGCATCATAGGGCCGGAAAGCCAGACGCCGTTGTGCCCGAGGAACGGCGTGGCAGAGAGCACATAATCAGTCGCGGCCCGCGCGTGGAGCACACTTGCCCGGCGTCCTTCCGGAGGGCTCGGCAGCCCACCGAATCAAGGACCGGAGACAATAACCGGCTTATTGCAAAAACCTTAAATGCGTTCTTGTGGCAAACTGTTCATGGCAACACCAAAACCAGCGTTACTGCTACTTTTGATTCCTCTAATCATGGCCAGCGCGGGCGCATACACTACTAGCATGCACGCTCCGGCTGTGCTTGCAAACGCGAGCAACGACACGGCTGGGGCGCTGACCACCATAATGCTCAACCTTACCCCCGGAACAGGCGCCGTGGTCGTAGGAGGCCCCTCGAGCGTGGCATCGAGCACGCTTGATTCGGCCGTCACAGCCGCGGCGGCGGCATCGGCATACATGCATGTGAATGAGTCCAAGTATGATTTCAACTACACCATAATGGATAGGAACATAAGCGTGTCTGGGCCCAGTGCGGGCCTTGTGTTCACGCTGCTCGCAGTGTCGGCGTTTGAGCACAAGCAGATACAGCACAACTTCACGGCAACGGGCACAATATCGGGCGCGGGCCAGGTCGGCCTAATAGGCGGAGTGCTCAACAAGGTGTCTGCGGCGAAGGCGCACGGCATGGGTTTTGTGCTCGTTCCCTACGCAGGCGGCAAGGGCTTCGAGAACATGCTGTACTACATAGCCCAGCAGACGTATGGGATACCCCTGGTCCAGGTCTCCAATGTATCGCAGGCGCTTGGGTACATAAACGGCCTGGTTCCGCTGCAGCCTACGCAGCCGAACATAACTGTCTCGTATCCGCTCGCCTCAATAGGCGATTCCAACGTAACGTGCAGCGGCTGCAATGCGAGCGCGTTCGGGGGGCTTGTTGGATTCACGCTCAACTTCACCAACAGCACTATTTCAAGCATAGGCGGCAGCTACTCCGGAGCGAAGAGCGAACTGGCATCTGACAGCAGGCTGTTCGGGCAGATTGCGGGCATGGGCTACCTGTACACTGCAGCAGACTTCGCGTTCCTTGACTTTATGCAGGCATTCACCCTGGCCAACACGGCCAACTACACTGTAGCGGGCGCATCCAACCTGATAAACAGCACCTCCAACTACTGTGCCTCTGTGGTTGCGCCGGAGCTGACAAGCTCCAACTACGAGTATGTGCTGGGCGGCGAGCTTAGGCAATACTGGGCCAACGCCACGCTCAATCAGTCGCAGCAGACCCTCGGTGCGGTTCAGGATGCCGATGGGCTGGTCAACAGCGTCTACCAGACAGCCAGCTCCGTAGGATGGTGCAAGGCAGCGGCAGAGCTCTATTCCATAGCGCCTGGCAATGGCACGTACGTGCAGACGTCAGTGGGCCTCAAGACTGCGGCCGCAAGCGCCATAAACCAGGCGAGGAGCTACGGCAGCAGCATGTATCTGCAGGCAGCGATTGATGCGTACAATAGCGGCGACTACGCAGTCGCGCTCTACTCTGCGACGTACGCGAGCGTGTTCACGCCTGGCGCGCCGAACGTGAGCGAGGCGCAGATGTACGGCGACATATCGGCGAACATAGCAAACGCGACACGCGGCCTGTGGCCGCCGCAGTTTGCGTCGCAGGCCGAGTTCTACATGCGCAGCTCCCTAGCCTCCAAGGGCGCGAACAGCAGCGTCTACGCCGCTGACGCCTACACAACCTCGCTGCTCGCCGTGCGGCTGCAGAAGGACAACTCCGTGATAAATGCGTCGTTCGTGCCCGTGTCCGGGCCTGGCGTATCCGGAGCACAGGTGCTCGCGCTCGAGCAGGAAGTTTCGCAGCTTGGTGCGATACTCGTTGTGAACACTCTGCTGCTGTTCGTAGCGCTGGTGGTGCTCCTCTACATGGCACTCAACCATAGGCGCAGCCGTGCGCCCGGGCGCAGGCGCAGGGCAAGGTAATATTTTGCAGGACGCATTCTGCGACGAAAGCGTGGCCAAGCCTATTTACTACGAGAGCGGACGCTTCATCGTGTTCCTGGACAAAAGGCCCCTCCTGCCGGGGCACAGCCTTATAGCTCCGAAAAGGCACGTGCTCTACCTGACGGAGCTCAACAAAAGCGAGATGCTCGAGCTCAGGGAGCTGCTGGGCTACATGCTGCCCAGGCTGTTGCGCGCATACGGCGCAGATTCGTACAATATATCTGTAAACGCAGGCGAGCATGCGGGCATGGCGGTCGAGCACCTGCACCTGCATGTGGTGCCGAGGAGCGCGGGCGACCCGTATCAGGGTAATGTGTTCACGTTCTACAGGCGGCTGCAGGGCGAAAGGCTGGAGTACGCAAGGGATGTGAGCAAGGAGGCCGCGCGACTCAGGAAACTCTTCATATATAAAAGGAAAGGAAGGCAGAGGCCAGTATAGCCAGCAGCGCGAGGCCCATCGCAAGCAGCGAAAGGTCCCTGGCCCTGTCGAAGAAACGAGCCGAGGTCCTCCTCTGGCGCTCGCTTTTTCCAGTCTTCCGCACATAGCCCAAGCTTACGTAGAGCAGCAGCGCGTCGCTCGCAAGCACCACAGCTCCGAATATCGTGTTGAATGCAAAGGGCCTGACGAAGAGGAACAGGTATGCGCTGATTGCTATCGCAACCAGGTAGAGCGCCAGCGAGACCGCAGCGGAGCCGCGCAGGCCTATGACACGGGGCAGCGAAACCACGTTCCTTACCTTAGTGTCGCCGCCGAAATCCCGTATGCTGCCGTGTATCTCCCTGCCCAGTCCGCTAGCGAATATCATGGCGCATATCAGTGCTATGCCGGTGCCGAGCGTATTGCCGACAACATAGCTGCCGAATATGAATGGTATGACCATAGTCAGGGCTATGTACACATTGCCGAGCAGCAGCATTTCCTTCAGTCTGTAGCTGTACAGCACTGCAAGTGCGGTGAAGACCACAACTATCACGAATGCGTATGTGTTTATAGCGGCACTGGCCGCTATGCCAGCAGTGAAAGCAGCCGCTGATATGTAAAGCGCCTGCACAGGCTTCAGCTCTCCGGTAACCAGGGGCCTGTTTTTCTTGTTCAGCTTGTCCACCTTTATGTCGAAGTAGTCGTTTATGGCGAAGGAGGCCATGCTCACCAGCACAGGCGCGATGAGGCTCAGTACGAGCGTTCCTATTCCGGGCAGGCCTCCGGCAAGCTGCTCCGCCGCGAGCACGGCTATCGCCAGCATAGCGCTGTGCTCTACCCTCGTGAGCCTGAGCACTGCACCCAACTTGTGCATGCACCAATTCCGCAAAAGCATAATATATAACTAGCATGAGTAATGTGCATCTTGCCAGCAGTTGATAGTGTGCAGGACAATGTGCCGCTCAACAGGATGCCTCCCTTCAACCTCTTCGGGCTTGAGGAACAGGACTACTCGAAGGCGAAGGTAGCGGTGCTTCCTGTGCCGTACGACTCCACGCTTACGTACAAGACCGGAGCGAGGGAGGGGCCAAACGCCATAATAGATGCGAGCAGGAACATCGAGCTCTACAGCCATGAGCTCGGCAGGGACATAAGCGAGCTCGGCATATACACGCTGCGGGCGATGGCGCCAGACCTCAGCTCGCCAGAGAACATGATTGCAGGCATAAAGAGGGAAGTGGGCCTGCTGCTCGACGATGGCAAGCTGCCGCTGCTCCTCGGCGGGGAGCACACCATAACATTGGGTGCGCTTCAGGCGTTCAAGGAGAAGGGGGTGGAGCTCAGCATACTGGATTTCGACGCCCACACCGACTCAAGGCAGGAGATATTCGGGAGCAGGTACACTCACGCAACTGTAATGGCGAGGAGCACGGAGCTGTACCCGAACATTTTTCAAGTTGGTATAAGGAGCATGGATGCCGCCTCGTCGGCCTCGCTTGACAGGAGCAAGACGATAACACGCGATGACGTGCGCGAAAAGGGAACAGACGCGATAGTTTCGCAGATAGTGGAGGGCACGGGCGACGCGCTGTATCTTACGTTCGATATGGATGCCCTCGACCCTGCAGAGATGCCGAGTGTAGGCACGCCGGAGCCCGACGGCCTGAGGTTCGCTGAAGCGATGGACATAATAAAAGGCGTGGGCAGGAAGAAGAAGCTGCTGGGCGCAGACTTCGTGGAGCTCTCCCCCATACCGCACATGCATGCGCCAGACTTCCTTGCTGCAAAGCTTATTTACCTTACGCTCGGATATTCCATGTTTGGAGGCAAATGATATGGCATATGCACACGGCGCATACATGGTGGTGCTTTCGCTTCTCCTGCTGTCGTTCACAGCGTCCGCGGGCACGGTGGTGCTCACGGGCACATGCATAGCGCCCCCTGCCAACAGCTCCACGGTCATGTTCAATATAGCCAACTCGGGGAACGACACGGCCACGCAGATGGTGATCAACCCGCTGGTGGTTGGAGCCAACATCTCTTCGCGCTCCGTCAGCATAGGCCAGCTGGCGCCCGGGGCCAACACCACCATCAGGGTCAATATCACCGGTTTGAGCGAGCCTGGCGTGCACGCAGGATATTTCACAGCCGTTTACCAGCAGGGCGGCTCCATAATATCGACCGTGTTCCCATGCCTTATGCCAGTGCATGCGAGCACCAACTCGTCGCTGGAGCTCACCGCAAATTCAAGCCTGTCGCGTTCGGGCACGGGCACTATAAAAGTGACCGTGTATAATGCAGGCTTGCCAGTCACCGCAAAAGTGTTCCTGGCGCTCGCGCCGATGTTCAACTACATGGGTCCCAGCTCCTACAACGTCTCGCTCGCCCAGTATGCTTCGGAGAACCTTACGTTCACAGTTTCGTTCCCTGCTTCGCTGCAGCTGAGCTACGGCGCGGGGGCGTTCGCCACGTACTCGTCCGGCAACGAGTCGTATGCGTCGCTGGGCATATTCACGCTCGTATCGCAGGGGCAGCAGCAACAGACCACATCGTCCCAGAGCGATTCGTCGCTCCTGCTCTACGGGATGGTGGCCATAATGGCGGCAGTGGTCCTGCTCCTTGCGGTCTCCATGTCCAGGCGCAGGCGAAGGAAGGAATCAGGTGTAGTTAAGTAGCCTGTAGAATTGTGTGCTCCTGTTGCTCACGTTGACCGAGTAGGGTATCAGCGGCTGCATCTTGAACCTGTTCATGTAGGCGTTGCAGAAGAACGGGGGCACAAGGCACCAGTAGCCGAAATCCATGACCTTGCAGCTGTAGTCGCTTATCGTATTGTTCATGCTCCGGTTGCTTGCGTCCAGGTAATCGAGCTGGATAGAGTTGTAACCCTGCTCCAGCCAGGTGTCGGGCGTGTTGGAGAACACGAGGCAGTTGCGCGGCACGTCAGTGTAGTTTGAATAGAAGTTGCTCATCGCTGGCGCGATCACCACCTGCTGCGGCATCGCGCTCGGGAGCACTGTAGTAAGATTGAGCACGAGCGCGAAAGGCACCACTATGAGGGCCGCAGAGGCGATCGCAAGCACGGTGTAGAAGACGAGTTTGGTTTCAGTGCCGCCGATCCTCTTGCGCATGCGTTTCGCGGCCGCTACCGCAATATCGCCCATGCCGAGCAGCGCGAACGACGCAAGGAGCACGAGCGGCGGCATCACCTGCAGCATGAACCTGGAGTCCACGCCGTAGGTGGCGTAGCCCGCGAAGAAGGAGGTGTAGAAAACGAAGTAAGTGAGGAACCACATGCCTGTGAGCAGCAGTATCCCGTACCTGTTCCTTGCCCTGTTGCGTAACAGGAGCGCGGCTATGCCCAGCACAGCCAGCGGCGCTATGGTGTAGCTGAAGACAGCCGGATAGAAGGAGAGCTGGTTGTAGTAGCCTATGAGGTAAAGCAGATTTGTGCTTATGTTCGCCCTGAAGTTGGTCAGCGAGACGACAGTTTGGTTGGCCGCCTGGCCGTAATCAGGACTCTGGTACTGCACGCCTACGTAGTAGACCTGTGTGGCTATCAGGAGCAGCGCCACAAGCAGGAGCGCGAGCACCTTGCTGTTGTTCAGCAGCGCGCCAGTGGCGGCCCGTACGTTCTTCCTGAGTGTGTTCTTTACCCCCTCTTCGCCGAAGGTGAGGAGCAGGATAAGGAACAGGGGCACGAGCAGTATGGCCTCGGTACGCATGTAGCTTATGAATACCACGCTGAAGCTGAAGGCGGCGAGCGAATTGAAGTTCCTCCTTTTGACGAATATGGCGAAAAGCAGGAATGACAGTATCACAAGCATCATGAACGGAAGGTCGGCGTCAGCCTGCGTCCTAGCCCAGACCGAGAGCAGCGGCATCATCGCAAGCGAGAAGGCCGAGAGCACGGCGAACTCCTTCCTCTCCGAAAGCAGGCTGGCGAGCAGGAACAGGAAGACTATCGAGAGCACGCCTGTAAGCAGCTCCAACGCGAACGCCGTCTGTATGCCAGCCCCAAAAATGGCGAAGGCGATGGCTATGAACGCAGACCAGCCCACTGGATCGTGGTAGAGCGAATTGACGTAGCATGTTTGCACCAGGCCTGTGCCGAACTGACACCAGAGCGACTGTCCGCTGTGCAGTATGTTGAGCGCTATCGCCTGGTATATGTTTTCGTCGAAGTAGAGCTGCTCGAGCGGGCTCACGTACACGAGCTCGAACACAAGGAAGAAAATAAGCACAAGCGCCAGCGTTGCCAGCGAATACTTGCTGAAGCGCCTGCGCATCAGGCTCGCCATGCCCTTCCTGTCAGCTATTACGAACGCGAGCATCAGCGCGAATGACGCATATACGGATACTGTGAGCGCATAGCCTATCAACAACGTCAAGCACCCTTGTTCTCCACGTAGAAGCCGCCGAGGAACATGTGCCTCGTCCTCGTCTTCCTCATCGTGGCGAGCGCATCCTCGGGGCTAAGCACTATGGGCATGCCGTGTATGTTGAAGCTGGTGTTCAGCACAACGCCATAGCCGTTGTCGTGCTTTACCCTCTCCAGCATGCGCTTGTACTCCTTGTTCTCATCGCCCACCATCTGCGGCCTTGTCGTGTTGTCGACGTGCACCACCGAGCGCATGTATTCGATCATGCCATCCCTGGCTCTGTACGCCATAGTCATGAATCTGTCTATGCCCTTGGAGTACTCGAGCAGTTTCGGCGCTTCGGTGGCGAGCATAGAAGGTGCGAAAGGCTGGTACCATTCGCGCTGCTTCACGTACATGTTGAGCTTGTCCTTGACTGTCTCAGAGGCCGCGTTGGCTATTATGCTCCTGTTGCCTAGCGCCCTCGGCCCGTACTCCATCCTGCCCTGGTACCAGAACACGTAGTTGTCCTTGCCGAGCAGCTCCGAAGCGTGCGATGCCTTGCTGCTGTCCTCCTCGAAGCTTATGCCCTTCTCTTTCTTGAGCAGCTTCTCGATGTATGAGTCGCTGTACGCGTCGCCGAGGTACGCGCCATCGAACTTGTAGTCCGAAACGCCGTTGAGCTCGTAGTTTATGTGCATCGCAGCGCCGAGCGCTATGCCTCCGTCTCCCATGTGCGGGAACACGTACCATTTCTTCAGGCCTTCCAGTTCCCTTATCTGCATGTTGGCCTTCACATTGCCGAAGAGCCCGCCGGCCATGGCTACGTTGCTGCTGCCGTATTTCTCTATCGCATTGTGCACGAACTTAGACATCACGTGCTCCGCGAGCTGCTGTGCCATGTACGAGAACTGCTCGCGCGGCATTCCCCATGCCATCCTGCTTAGCATGTCGTACTGCTTGAGGGGCGGGTACCTGGCCCTTATCCTAGTGCCTTCCACCTCGAAGAAATCACTGAGCCTGTTTTCCTCGAACTTGAACGGATATGAGTAGTTGGCCATCGCCATGACCTTGAGTTCGTCCTCCAGCTCGCGCATGCCCACTATGTTCGTTACCTGCTCGTAGAAGATGCCGAGCGAGTCCCTGGCTGGTATTGTCTCCCTGCGCACCAGCTTGCCCTTCTCGAGCGTGCTTATAGAGCCGCAGAGCCCGTCTCCGAGCCCGTCGAGCGTCACGACGAGCGCCCTGCCGAAGCCGGATGTGAATGCAGCTCCGGCCGCGTGGGATGCATGGTGGTCTACTGCATGGAGCCTGAAATTGGCGAAGCCCATGTGCCTCAAGTTGCTTGCGACCGCTGCTTTGCTCACAGCGGCGCACAGGGGCAGGACGCCGATGCTGGTCATGCTGTACTTCGTGCAGTGCATGAGGCCCTCGAGCCTCGGCCTCAGCATTTTCCTGCGCCTGAACCTGTAGTATGCTTCCTGCTGGTACGGGAACACTCTTGATAGCGTCTTCGTGAACTCTGTGGTGGGAAACGCCACCTCCTCCACATCATTTGGCTTTATGCCAGCATAAGACAGCGCCGCAGCTATGGAGTTGTACGGAAACTTTATCTCCAGCTTGCGCTTGGTGTAGCGCTCCTCATTCGAGGCGAAGAGTATCTTGCCGTCCTCGAGCAGCGCCGCGCCCGCATCGTGCCCGTCCCATACCCCCAATATGTACATCGTATCGACTTTCTGATACTTGTGTCGCAGATGTTTTAAAGCTTGCTTTGCATGCCTCAGATTTTTATCAACGAAGCAAGTATGGATTGATAGCTTTCGCAGGCCGTGAAGTGCTTCTCCTTGTCGTTCTTCAGCCCGTATTCGGCAAGCATGCGCCCTATGCGCATGCCTCCCTCGCGTATGCTGCCAAGCTTCTGCGTAGTCATTATGGACGGAAACACGTTGCCGTAGCTGTCCAGGAATATGCTGAGCTCTCCGTCGCGATTGGGCACCGAGCTCTTGCCCGTCTTCAGGAACACGAGCAGATCCTCCAGGTACCGCAGCTCCAGGTACGTCTTCGCGCTGCCCACCATGTCCTTCTCCCTGACCTTCCTCATGTTAGCTAGCAGGAATTCGACGTCCTTGGTCGCCAGTTCGGAGTTGGCGGCTATCGGATTGGCCGCATTGGCGTAGTAGTTGTCGCTCACCTGGCCTATGTTGATGTGGAAGTCAGAGTAGCTGATTCCGGGCACATCCTTCGTGACTTCGCCCACAGTCCTCTCAAACTGCCCCGCATTCGCGCTTATCACAGTGAAGCCGAAGACACAACGCAGGTTCCTGTACCTGGTTCCCAGTTCTTTTATGCCCTTGAACATGCGTATTGCATTGTCGTAATTGCCGGGCACGCCCCTTATCCTGTCCTCCAGTTCCCTATAGCCATCCAGCGAGACTGTTATTACCACATTCGGTATGCCAAGCTGAGCTATCTCCTCTATCTTCCTTATCTCCATGTCGTAGCTGCAGAGCGAGTTGGTGGGCATGGTAAGCAGATAGAGGCCCCTGCATCTGTCCCTGAACGCCCTCGCTATTTCCACTATGTCGCTCCTCAGGAACGGCTCGCCCCCGGTGAGCTCTATCCACTTGAAATAACTGTTCTGCCTTGCGAAATCATTAATCTCGTCAAGCGTCAGTTCGCCATGCGGATGTATTTTCCAAATCGCGCAGTGGGAACAGCGGCTTTGGCACATGTATGTTATGGAGAAATTGAGCTTGTAGGGCCTGCCGAGCCTTGCGACGTTGCTCTTCAGTATCGTGGCCAGCATGCCTGCCAGCTTCGCTCCCGCCATCGTAATTCATACGCAGCCCTGCTTTATATTAGTTGTTTTAATAGTACATGCGATTGGATGCAGCAAGCGCACGGCAAGCACGAACTGGTCTCCGTGGTCATACCCACTTTCAATGAGGCGAAGAACATGGCCGAGGTGATAGAAGGCGTCAAGGAGAACCTCAAGGGCTACGATTACGAGATAATAGTGGTAGACGACGTGAATAGCAGCGACGGCACAAGCTCGATCGCGAGGAGGCATGGCGCCAGGGTGCTGCGCGACGACGTGGGCAAGGGCTCAGCACTGCTCAAGGGGCTGAAGGCAGCCAGGGGCGACGTGCTCGTTTCCATGGACGCGGACCTGTCGCACGAGCCGAAGGAGCTCAGGCTGCTCATCGACGCCATAAACATAGGCTACGACGTCTGCATGGGATCGAGGTTCATAACAGGCGGAGGTTCCGAGGACATACCGCCCTTGCGCGTGTTTGGCAACAAGGCATTCGTGTTGCTTGTCAATCTCCTCTTCGGCGCGCACTACACGGACATGTGCTATGGCTACAGGAGCTTCAGGAAGGGCGTGCTCGCGAAACTGGGCCTCAAGGAACACGGATTCGGCATAGAGACCGAGATAAACATAAAGGCAGTGAAGCGCGGCCTGAAGGTGATAGAGGTGCCCAGCACGGAGAAGAAGCGCGCTGCCGGCGACGCAAAGCTGCACACGTTCCGCGACGGCTGGGTGATACTGGGCACCATACTCAGGAACGTGCTCGTATAGCGTGCAATTTTAAACTGTGGCTGCGTATGTGGTTGGATGCTCATGGCGCAGGAATATTATGGTGATGACGAGCCGAAGAAGGCTACGCCGCAGAAGCAGCGCAGCCACGTGGACATAGGCGCACCTGTGACCGCCTGGCTTGTGCTCCTTTTTGTAGCCCTCGCGCTCAAGTTCCTGGCCGCCAACGCTCCTGCGTCCAACGGCGCATACGTCTTGTTCGCAGCCATAGCGAACTTCATACTCTACGCTCCGGGCGACGTAATACTGCCGCTCGTGGTAGGCGCGGCGATAGGTGCCGAGATAGGCAAGCGCGCCGGGACCCTGAGGAAGGCGCAGATCGCAGGTGTGCTGAACGGCGTCTATGCCTCCATCGTGTACGCTATAGGGATAATAGTGATATACGAGGTGCTTAACTACGGTGTGCTGGATGCGGCCAGTGCCGGCGTTGCGCTGTCGCTGGGCTTCCTGCTCCTTTCATGGATCGCAATACCCATGGCGATATGCGTGCTGCTCACAGTGCTCTTCGCCACGCTCTCATACTCCAGGAAGGTAAGCCCGTAGCCCGGCGCAGCCAGAGCGGCCGTTACTTCACGGCGCTGACTATCCTTATCACGTCACCGTCCCCGAGCGCGTAATCCTTAGCCACCTTTAGCCTCTTCTTTGCATCGATTGCATAGAGCATGTGCTGTGCAAGGTCCGTGTGTATTTTCGCCGCAAGCTGCAGCGCGGTGGTCCCTCTCTGGACGAGCAGCGCGTCAGGAAGGACGTTGCCGAAGTGGTCCGTGTACTTGTTCTCGTCCTCGACAGGGTATACTACTATGTTGTCGAGCAGCCCGAATACGGCTGTGTTGAGTATCTGCTGCACTCCTGTGCCCTTGTTGCGCCTGACGAAATCGGCCATGTAGTCCAGCGCCCTGCTCTGTTCGCCGGTCACTTCCTTCTTCACAGCGAATGAGGTGGCGCCAGGCGCGTAGTCTATTATGCCGCCTTCCGCCGCTTTCCTCAGTGCGAGCTCCATCGCCGCGGAGCAGCCGAGCACAACGTAGCCCTGCAACTTCTTTTTTAGGTTCTCCAGGCTCTCCGGGCCTGCCATGTCGAGCTTGTTCGCCGCCACTATGGTGGGCTTGCTCGCGGCGAGCAATGTGTCCGCGAATGCATACGCCTCTCCATCGTCCCACGATATGTGCGACGTGCTTAGGCTGCTCTTCTCTGCAGCACTCCCTATCTGCTCCTCGCCCAGTCCGAATCCCGAGAGCAGTTCCACAAGCGCCCTGCCCCCGTCGCTCCTCTTTGAAAGCTGGCCGCTGTGCTTCTTTATTATGCCCGCGAGCCACATTGCAATCTCCTTTCTTACTGCGATGACATCGTCTGCAGGATCCCCGCTGCCCGCATCGCCGCGTATGTCGGTGGTGCCGCTCAGGTCTACTACCTGCACGAACGCGCTCGCTCCGGCGAGATCGCTGAGGAACTGGTTGCCCATCCCCTTGCCGAGGTGTGCACCAGGCACCAACCCCGCCACGTCGGTCACGTTGACCGGTATCTCTCTCGTGCCGTTTATGCAGAGCCCGTTCCTTGGCTTGCACTTTGTATCAAGCTCCTTCTCGGCGCACTCTCTGGTGGCGTACGCCACACCTAGATTTGGTTTTATGGTAGTGAACGGGTAGTTGGCTATCTCCGCATTCGCCATCGTCAATGCCGAGAACAGCGTGCTCTTGCCCTTGTTCGGCGCCCCTACTATGCCTACCAGCACGCAAACACCATTAATCGAAGAGCTTTATCCTGACTATCTTTTTCTTCCTTATCTCCCTTAGAGCGTAGTAGACGCCTATCAGCGCCATTATGAGCACCACGCCTATCATGAGCGCCTTGGCAGGCATGCCTGCGAACAGTGCAAACAGCAGTGCTATGCTGAACAGGGGCAGATACGGATACAGTGGCGTGCGGAACGGGGCTTGCATGTTTCGCATGCGTACGTGCACGACGTCGAAGCCGACAACTACGTAGACAAACATGAGTCCGAAATTGGAGATCGCAGCTATTATGTATATGTTGCCAGCGAACAGCACGAGCACCGCTATCACAGCTGATATCATTACTCCGTTGATGGCCGCATCGGTGCGCGCGTTATACTTCCTCAGGAACCTCGGCAGCAGCCTGTCCTCGCTCATCTGGTACAGGGATCTCGAGGCCGTGAGTATCATGGCCAATGCCGCCGAGGCAGTCGCTACGAGCGCGCCTATGTCCACTATCGTAAAGAGCCAGAACGGCGCGTTCGCGTGCAGGAGCGCCGAGGAGAGCGGGTCTGCCGCAATCTTGTACGCCGAGGCTGGCAGCAGGAGCAGCATGGCCACCACGACAAGCACGTAGAGCACTATGCTTATCACGACGGCGGAGAGTATCGCTCTGATGTAGCCTCTCGTGCCGTTGCTTATCCTGTCGGTAAGGCTGGATATCGCCTGGAAGCCTGTGTATGCGAAGAAGACAGCAACGCTGGCGGCGAATATGCCGCCGAGGGTTCCGCCGGAGGCCGAGAAGGAGAGGTTGGACGTGCCTATGCCAGGCGCGGCAAGCGCCACATAGAGCGCGAAGCCTACGAATACAAGCAGCACGCTTATCTTGATTATAACGAGCCAAAGGTCAGCCTGTGCCGCCTTCTTCACGCCGCATATGTTTACAATGGAGAGCACTAGTATGAGGGCTATGGCGAACGGTATAGCATAAGCGCCAGTGCTCACACCGATGAAGCTGGAGAGATACGAGCCGAAGCCCAGCGCTATCGCGCCTATGGCGGTGGAGAAAGAGACGTAGCCCAGTATGCCAGTTATGAAACCGAGCTCGCTGCCGAGCGTCTTGTATGTGTAAGAGTATGCGGCGCCTTTCACGTTCGGGAACAGGGAGCCGAGTTCCCCGAGCTCCATCGCTATTATGAACGCGAGCACGCCGACGAGCAGGAATGCGGCGAGAGCGTATGCGCCAGCGAGCGCGATTGCGGTGCCGCTCAGCACGAATATGCCTGCCCCTACTATGGCGCCCAGGCCCACCGCCGTTGCGGCCGCCACGCTTATCTTCTTGCCCACATCCACAGCATTCAACGCTCAAGAATAAAAATGCATCAAGGCAAAGGTAAAAGAGGATTAGCGAAGCAATGGAGATGCGCGGGGGTGGCAGAGCTTGGTCAAATGCGGCAGGTTCAGGGCCTGTTACCCTAGTGGTTGCAAGGGTTCAAATCCCTTCCCCCGCAAACCTTTGCGCAGCTGGCCGGCACTGCGAAACATTTGCCATAGCTCTTTAAGCCTTTTGATTGTAATAGGAAGAGGTGTTTGAGAATGGCGAAGAGCATGCCACACGACAGTTTTGATAGGATGCTTGCGTACAACGAAAGACACGGCGGCTGGATAATATTCAGGTCAGTGTACTGGGCCGTATACTTGCTGCTGCTCGGTGTGCTGCTCCTGTACTACAGCGTAAACAACATAAGCGTATCGCTGCAGGTGTTCTTCGGCTGGGCGTTCACGGTGCTGGCCATAATGCTGATACTCTACGGTGCTGCGGAGACTCTGCACCACAAGCTGATGCGCAGGTACGGCTGACAGGTTTCGGGTACGGGTCTGCGGTCCGGCACAGGGGCCTTCACACAGAAGCCTTCACACAGAAGCCTTCATATAGATTAGTTGGCAATACGTATAGCCTGCAAAACTGGAGCTTCGCTGATAAGAATGTTGAAACTGCCTAACATATACGAAAGGAAGGACCTGAGGCCGCTGGTACTAGTGCCGCTTGTCCTGCTGGTGATAGGTGCACTGCTCTCTACACAGATAGTGCTCGATTCCTCCCTGAAGGGCGGGGTCAGCATAACGCTGCAGACCAACGCCAGCATCTCAGCATCCGCGCTTGCGGGAGAGCTCAGCGCCGTGCTGCATGTGCAGGCACCGGAGGTGACGACGAGCACGGGCCAGGTGTCGATAACGTTCGCCACCAACCAGAGCCTCGCGGACACGGAGGCGTACCTGCTCCAGTTCTACGCGTACAACGCGAATTACTCCAAGTACCTTGTCAATGCCACTACAATATCGATAGCGTTGCAGCGGAGCCCCGGCAATGCGACGCTGCTCGCCGAGCTCGGGGCGGCCAACTCCGGCATTAATTCGTCGATGGCGCAGATGCAGGGAGCTGTTTCCAGCGAGCTTGCAGCTGCATCGCCTTTCGTGTCCGGCTACAGCACCGTCGGCCTAAGCAGCGCTTCCGATCTGCAGGCCGTGGCCCAGGCCGCATACGCTAACGCAAGCAATGTGTACAAACAGCAGGTGGTCGCCGGCCTGCAGAGGCTCGTGCCGTTCACCTCGTACTCATACCAGCAGGTCACGCCCACTCTAGGCAGTTTCTTCCTCTCCCAGCTCGCCGATGTGATAATAGCGGCGTTCGTCCTCGTCTTCATAGTAGTGCTGATAATATTCAGGTCTCCGGTGCCCTCCGCAGTGGTTGTCTTCGGGGCAGCCAACGACATGATAATCGCTCTGGGCGTTATGGGCCTGTTCAGGATACCTCTCGGCGTCGCGAGCATAGCCGGCCTGCTCATGATAATAGGCTTCGCGATGGACACCGACGTCATGGCGGCCATAAGGATACTTAAGAGGCACGAGGGCGCCCCCGAAGCGCGCGCCTTCGCGAGCATGCATACAGGCATAACGATGGCGAGCACTGCCATAGTGTCGTTCGGGGTGCTCTTCATGGTGTCGATAATAGTGTACGTGCCTACGTACTACGAGATAGCCGGGGTGGTGCTCGCAGGCCTGGTGGGTGACGTCATAACCACCTGGCTAGGCAATGCTCCGATACTGCTGATGTACAAGAACAGGAAGGAGAGGAGGATGTTATGAGCGCGCTATCATACCTTAGGGATCCGAGATTTGCGGTGCTGGTGGCCCTGCTTGTGGTGCTCATCTCTCTCGTCTATCTGAATCATGGCCTGAACCTGGGCATAGAGTTCGTTGGCGGATCGCAAATACCGGTGCAGCTTGAGACTGCTGTGAATCCGGCGACGATGAACAACGTGACTGCAATACTGCAGGAGCGCCTGACCACCTTCGGGCTCAAGGAGGTCACCGTGGAGGGGATAGGCGATTCTGAGGTTTATGTGACTATACCCAATGCGACCAACTCGGAAGTGCAGCGTATGATAGATGTCATAGAGAGCCAAGGCGTCTTCCAGGGAATAGTCGGCGGCAGGGAAGCTATAAACGGGAGCGACATACTCTCGGGCAGCGTGGGCGCGGCGCAGCCCACGCTGTCCAGCAACGTATCCTGGGCCGTTAGCTTCTACATAACGGCCCCGGCCGCCAGCAAGTTCGCCAAGGTGGTGTTCGGTCAGGCCAACAAGCCATTGTACATGTTCTTGGACAGGCCTACCAGTTCGGCAGTGCTTATAAATTCGTCAATGGTGTCGAGTGCCGCAACCCAGGCCGGCATAAACCAGACGACGGCGCTGCAGGACATGCGCCAGGCCATGTCGTTCGGCAACAGGACGATAGCGATAGAGATGTTTGACCCGAGCCTTAGCAATGCGGCCGCAGCGCTCGCCTTCTTTGCGTCGAACAACGCGCTCTACAGGAAGGTGGTGCTTGCAGACAACACGCCGGCGAGCCTGGCTGCGAACCTCACGGCCTTGAACTATACGCTCGACTACGTCTCGGTCCGCAACATGACGCCCTCGTTCTCCAGCGCCACCACGCAGGCGGGCACGGAGAGCATGGTGAGCTCCTGGCCCGCGGTGGGCCTGCTGTCGTCGCCGATACTCAACCCAGGCATAACCAACGGCACTGTGGAGCAGAGCTACCAGATAAGCGGATTCGCTCCGTCCACGCTCCCGCCGCAGGCGCAGCTCGCGTACGCGACCAACCAGTCCACGCTCATAACGAGCATATTGAAGGGGGGCGCGCTGCCTGTGCACGTCATAGTCGGCACGCCCACTAACATACCAGCCACGCTGGGCGCGAACTCGGAGTTCATAAGCATAGCGGCCATAGTGGCGGCCGTGATAGCAGTCTCCGCCTATATAGCATTCAGGTACAGGAAGCTGTTCCTCGTTGTGCCTATACTCTTCACGACGATGGCGGAGCTCTTCATAATACTGTCCATAATAGGCCTCATAGGCACCATAGACCTCTCCGCAGTGGCCGGCATGATAGCGGTAGTGGGCACGGGCGTGGACGCGCAGATAATAATAACGGACGAGGTGCTCTCCGGAGCCAGCGAGCACACGATAAAGCAGAAATTAGGCAACGCTTTCTTCATAGTCTGGGCGGATGCAGGCCTGCTCATAGTGGCGATGCTGCCGCTCCTCTTCTCCACTACGCTCATAACTATGATAGGCTTCGCTGAGTCCACTGTGCTCGGCGTGCTCTTCGGCGCGCTGATAACCAGGCCTGCCTACGGCTACATAATATCAAGGCACTACCTTTCGCCGAAGTGAGTGCATGAAGCACTGCCCTATATGCGACAGGACAAGCGACAGGTTTGCGTTTTTCGGCGAGATATGCGAAGTGTGCGCCGGCAAGAAGCTCGCGGAGAAACTGCCCAATGAAGTCAGGGTGCCGCTCTGCAGAGACTGCGGCAGGATACGCGTAGCAGGTGTCTTCGTAGAGCCGGGCAAGGCGAGCATGCAGCGGCTGCTCTCCGGGTCGATGAGGCGGTACAGGGTTAAGCTCCTTGACGCCGACAGGGAAGCGGCGCGCGTTAGCGTCACTGAGGAGGGCACAGGGCAAGCAATCGAGCACGAGGTCAAGCTGCTCTTCGAGCGCACGCTCTGCGACGATGACAGCAGGAAAAGGGCTGGCTACTATGAGGCCGTCGTGCAGTTCAGGGGTGACGGGAGCAAGGTGGAAAGGGCCGCGGCCGCGCTGCAGAGATACGTGGAGCGCAACGGCGGCTTCGTGACCAAGACAGAGCAGAAGCAGCACGGCGTGGATGTGTACGTTAGCTACAAGAGGATAGTGCGTGCGTTCCTGGAGGCAAGACACATCAAATCCGAATCCTCGTTCAAGCTGCAGGGGGAGAAAGGGGGCAGGAGGCTGTACAGGAACACGTATTTCGTAACCCTAGGGTACACGCCGAGGCGCCCCGGGGCGCAGGGTCCGGAGCCGTCATAAGCACTGACGCAAGGCTCGCATTGCGCAATATTTAATAATGTGCATTGCAAGATACAAGGGAGGCAGGGCGTGGCTTTCAATGGCTAATAGGGGCCGGAATAATAGGGCTGGGCGCACCAGGGCCAAGAAGGCGCAGTCCGCGGTGGAGTACCTTGTCACGTACAGTTGGGCGATACTGATAGTCGCCATAGTGGTGGCAATCCTATACCTCTTCGTATCCGCACCCCAGAGGATAGTGCCCTCGTCGTGCGTCTTCAGCATAGGCGCTTACTGCAACCAGCTTGTGTTCGGTTCTAATTCAGTCACATCGAGCGTGGCCATGTTCCTGACAAATAGGGAAAGCTATCCCATAGCTTA
Organism: Microcaldota archaeon; assembly: GCA_027328425.1. GTDB lineage: Archaea > Micrarchaeota > Micrarchaeia > Micrarchaeales > CABMGC01 > JAJYVH01. The sequence goes on from DAHVUT010000001.1 coordinate 35,050, forward strand.
TCCGAGCCTCGTGCTCAACTACAGCGGCCTGGCGCCAATAACGGGCACGTGCAAGCCCAATCTCGTCCTCCAGGGCGGTGCAATAATATGCAACGTCACCATTTCGCAGCAGGCGATAGCGCTTGGCGCGCTCGTTTCGGGCAAGCTGTTCCTGACCGCAACACCGTGCCCCAGCGCCAACCTGCTTTCGTGTCAGGGTGCTGCTTCGCAGACATACGTAGGCTCGTTCAACACGCATATTTCTCCGCTGCTTACCTCAACCCCTACCACTGTGACGCTCGGCGTGGCCAATTCTACGCAGGCAGGTGACGGTGCCATGGACATGCTTACCGCCACAGTGAAGATGCAGGGCACGCCACTGGCCGGAGCAACAGTCAACTTCACGATGAACAACAGCATAGCCACGCTCTCTCCTGCCATAACGACCACAGACAGCGCTGGAGTTGCTACATCCTACATTTCAAGCACCGGCACAGGCAACGTGCTGGTGACCGCCGCATTCGCCGGCGAGACGGCCAACGTGCCTGTGGCGTTCGTAACGCCAGCCGCCACCACTGTGGGCCTGGGGTCCAGCGTATCCGGCCAGATGTGCACCAGCGGCAACCCCAACCAGGTGGTCGTCACCATAGCCGGAGTGAATTATGCTTGCTCCCAGCTACCTGTAACGCTGAACTGGCAGCCGGGCTCGCAGCACAGCTACTGCTTCACCAGCCCCATAATCAACTCGAGCAACGGCTACGTGCGCTACGTGTTCAGCTCTGTTTCGGGCTGCGGCGCTACGGGCACGCAGTGCGGTACCTTCACTGCAGGCTCGTCAGGTTCCAGCTGCCCCATCATTGGAAACTATATAGTGCAGTACTACCTGAATGATTACGCCAGCCCCAGCACGGGCGGCAGCGCAAGCCCGGCCACAGGCTTCTACAACGCAGGCTCGGCGCTCACGCTGAACGCAGTGGCCAACACCAACTACTTATTCTCGCAATGGCAGGGCACAGGTTCAGGCAGCTACACAGGCACCAGCGGCACGCAAGGCATAACGCTCAACAATCCTGTGACTGAGGAGGCGCTCTTCTCCGGCCAGGTGTCTTCCTCCTCCACCACTACCTACATCTCCTCGTCATCCTCCACCACCACCATCATCATGCTCCCTCCCACCCTCGTCTCTTCCACCTCCGTCACCTCCTTGTCCTCCACCACCACCATCATCACGCTCCCTCCCACCCTCGTCTCTTCCACCTCCGTCACCTCCTTGTCCTCCACCACCACCATCATCACGCTCCCTCCCACCCTCGTCTCTTCCACCTCCGTCACCTCCTTGTCCTCCACCACAACAATAACGCCCGCTGCCGGCCAATGTGCTTCTGCTGCAGTCTGTGGTTTCAGCACCACGTGCTCAGCTGGCATATGCGGGACTGTAGCCGTGAGCCACTTCGATGAGGTAAATGGCGTGTGCGCGCTGAGCGGCGGGCCTTACTCGGTCTACAACTGCCAAGTTTCAACAACTACGATTACGCCTTCCGCCGGCCAATGTGCTTCTGCTGCAGTCTGTGGTTTCAGCACCACGTGTTCGGCTGGCGTATGTGGGGGCGCAGCCGTGAGCCACTTCGATGAGGTAAATGGCCAGTGTGTGGTGAGCGGCGGGCCTTACGCGGTCTACAACTGTCAAGTATCATCTTCAACAACTACAATTACGCCTTCTGCTGGCCAGTGTGCATCGAGCGCAGTTTGTGGCTATAGCACCACGTGCTCGGCTGGCGTATGTGGGGGCGCAGCCGTGAGCCACTTCGATGTGGTAAATGGTCAGTGTGTGGTGAGCGGCGGGCCTTACGCGGTCTACAACTGTCAGGTTTCTACCACCACTTACCAATCTACCACCACCTACCGGTCCACCACAACCTACCGGTCCTCCACCACCACTTACCAATCCACCACAACCTACCAATCTACCACCACTTACCAATCTACCACAACCTACCAGTCCTCCACCACCACCTACCGGTCTTCCACCACTATCACTTCATCCAGCAGCTTCGGCTCCGCTACTGCAGTGCTCATGGCGAGCGGCGCCTATGAGCCCATATCCTCCATCGTGCCCGGCGACATAGTGATGTCGTACGACACGCAGACCGGCGCATTCGTGCCGAACATAGTGGCAAAGGTGCTAACGTACAACGTCAGCAAGGAATACATAATAAACGGCGTCATTGTTACCGACGCCAACGAGTAC
>DAHVUT010000002.1 GCA_027328425.1 Microcaldota archaeon
ATACTATGCCGCAGAGCTCGGAGGTGAGCAGCGACGTCAGCGGCGTCGCCGCTCCGGACGACCCTGACGAGCTGGATGCTATAGTTGTGGTAGAGGACAACCCCGACGAGCTGGATGCTATGGTCGTGGTAGAGGACGACAGTGTGTGCAGACCGCCGCTGGGAACCGCGGCAGCATATCCCAGCAACAAGGATAAAACAATCAGGGACAAAAATAGCCTGGTCGCATTTGCATGCACATCATACGCCCTGCTCATACTCCTTTGACAACATATTTAAACACACGCGGACGGGAAGCCATTAGCCCAGAGTGGCGAGTATTCCATCTATTATGCCGTGCACGCCTATGCCGCCAGTGGAGCGCACCGCTATGCGGTGGCTCAGCACAGGCCTCGCGAGGAACGCTATGTCATCCTTGCTGACCTCGCTCCTGCCCTGGAGCAGCGCCCTCGCCTTTCCGCATTGCATGAATGCTATATCGGCCCTGGGGCTCGCGCCCATGATCGCGTGCATGTCCTTCCTCGTGGCGTCGACTATCTTTGTCACGTAAGCGGCTATCTCGTCAGGCATCTTCACCCGCTCCTTCGCCATCTGCTGCAGCTGCGTCAGCTCCTGCGTGCCTATCACCTTGTTGACTGTCGTCTGCGCCTCCGCTTCCTTGAGGCGCAGCATCTCCTGCTCTTGCTCCATGCTCGGGTAGCCTACGTCTATCTTTATCAGGAACCTGTCAGCGAGCACCTTGGGTATGGGCTCGGTGCCCTCTATCTTTAGCGGGTTCTGCGTTGCGAAGGCTATGAACGGCTTGGGGAGTGCGTGCGTGCTCTCTCCCAGCGTGACCTGGAGCTCGCCCAGCGACTCAAGCAGGGCGCTCATCGTCCTAGGCTGCATCCTGTTCAGCTCATCCACAAGCAGTATGTTGGTGAATATAGGGCCCTCCTTTACCTTCACGTTGTTGCCCTCGTCGAGGTAGGTGTAGCCAAGTATGTCCCTGGGCTCCAAATCCGGAGTGCCCTGTATCCTGCCGAAGTCAGCCTGCACTGCCTCGGCCAGAGATTTCGCCATGGTCGTCTTGGCCACTCCTGGCACGCCCTCCAGCAGCGCATGGCCGTTGGCCACCATCGCTATTATCATGAGCTCTAGCGTGCTCCTCTGGCCCGCGATGCGCTTCTGCACCTCACCCATCAGCCTGGTGTAAACGTCGCCCGGGCTTATTTCAGGCATGTTTTAGCTATATGTGCAAAAGCTTTATATGGCTTCGAAGGGAAGTAATGCCGAGTGAAATGATAGGCAAAGGACCGGAGCAGAAGAAGCCAGTTACATCAGCCGAGGCTCTGGATATACTCGAGGAGAGGAAGAAGGACGGCGAGCTAGGTTACGAGCAGAAGCTCGCATACGAGCACATGAGCAAGTTCAACAAGCTGAGCATAGGCGAAGCAAAGAAGATGCTGAAGGAGCTGGCCGAGTACGGCGTCGGAGAAACTGTCGCTATAAAGATATGCGACATAATGCCCATAGACGTAGTGCAGCTGAAGCAGATACTCGTCAAGGCAAAGAAGAGCTTCGAAGAGGACGAGATAGGCAAAATAATGGGAGTGGTGCAGGCGCACACCGGCAAGTGAGCCTGTAGGGGACAGGGGATTGTATGATGCAGGAAACACACGAGGGCTTGGAAGAGTACGCCCTGGTGCTTGACTACATGCCCACTGGCAAATCATTCTCGCCAAAGCCCGAGCCGGTGGCTCAGCTGCTCGGCGAGACCAAGTTCACGCTACTCGAGGCTGTGCCGAAGACAGCTGACATAAGGATCAAGGAGCGCGTGTACATAGGCAAGGGGGACAGGGAGAAGATAGCGCTCATAAAGTCCAGGATAACGTACAACGACCTGACGCAGGTCGCCAGGAACGAGCTGCCGATAGCGATAGGCGAGATAATCAGGGGCAGTGAGCAGCGTTTCGTGGACATATTCAACAACGCATCCCCGCTCAACATACGCATGCATTCGCTGGAGCTGCTTCCCGGAGTGGGAAAGAAGCACCTCAAGGCCATACTTGACGCCAGGGAGGCTAAAAGATTCGAGAGCTTCAAGGACATAGCCGAGCGGGTGTCGCTGCTGCAGGATCCCATAAAGCTGCTCACGGACAGGGTGGTGGAGGAGCTGAAGGGCGAGAGCAGGTTCTACATGCTCACCAGGCCTTACGCAAGGGAGCCCAGATACTAGGCCTTCTCCAGATGGCGCTGGTTTACCACAAGCGTGCGCTTTGTCTTTCCGGAAACCATGAATTCCACAACATAGGCTCCGCCGCGCTTCCCTGTTACTGTGCCCACCCTTCCCCTGTACCTCGGATGCGGTATGTCATTGAAGTTGCCCTTAGGCACTATTGCAACCTTGTCGCCCACGCCGAAACGCTTCAGCATGGTGCTTATGCTGAGCCTGCTAGGCTTGTGGTGCCTCGCGAGGTGCCTTGTCCTGCCCTGGAATAGGCCGTGCGAACGTTCAGTCATGATATCGCCGATGCGAAAATGCGCCGGCCTGCCTGCCGGAACAGAGTATTTAAACCACTAAGATTTATAAATGCCAGCATAGGAATAGAAGCCGGTAACATCATGGCCAAGAGAGTAGAGCTTAAATCAAATTTCAAGATAGAGAACATAGTGGCTAGCGCCGATCTGGGCGTGGAGCTGGACCTCTACGCGATAGCGAAGGCGTCCACCTCAGTAGACTACGAGCCCGAACAGTTCCCTGGCGCCATCTACAAGATAAAGGAACCAAAGGTAGCCCTGCTGCTCTTCAAGAACGGCAAGATAATATGCACCGGGGCCAAGACGGAAGCTGACATACGCAAGGCGATAGAGCAGGTAATAAAGGTAGTCAGGAACTACATACTGACGACGAAGAAGGAGTAGGGCTGCTTTTTCTTTTTTCTTAGCTTTGCTTAGCGGGAAACCCCACACGCTTTAGCGGTGGGAGGATGCCACATGCTCTAGGGCATCATGCCCGGAGCAAGCTGGCATTTCCTAGTGAAAAGCGCGATGGAGCAATCACAGGATTAGCCGCACCGATCGGCTGTTCCGGTTGTTCTTCACTAGGTTGTTCCTCACTAGGTTGTTCTTCACTATATTGAAACATAATACGGGTTATTCTTCATTACAATGAAGAACGCCTGCGAGGGCTATTTTGATAACAGTCACCGCATAGGGAAATTTTCCGTGTATATTTACCTTTATGTTGCCGGGCCAATGCACTCTGCGCCGCATCATGGAAGCTTTCGCGCAGCAGCTGCTTATCGTCACGTGGAATCCCGAAAGCAAGGAGAGACACAAGGACAAGAAGGCAAGAGCGACGCCGCTCTGGGAGCGACTGCTGGGATAGCCATGCGAGGCTATTTATGTTTTCCTTGGCAGTTTAGCAGTGTGGGCTGCATGGAAGCGGAAAGGTTAACACACACACACACACACACACACACACAACTAAGCGCCAAAAATAGATTGGCCGGAGCAAGCGGCCCCGGTGCGGCTCCTTCCAGAAAACTGCGCTCCCAGTCTGCCATGGAATATCTCATGACCTACGGCTGGGCCATCCTGATTATAGCAGTGGTCCTGGGCGCCCTCTTCAGTTTGGGGGTCTTCAACGGCGCGAACTTCGCACCCAAGGCGCCGCCCGGCGCCTGCCAGGTCTTCAGGCCCAACGGTCCGGGCAGCACGAGCTTCATCAACCTCGAGGGCGTCTGCAGCGGCGAGCTGCCGGAGTATGTAGCGAGTTTCAGCAGCAGCCCGGGTTATATATCGATTTCAAACCCGCTGTTGCCTTCTGGCCAGGCTCCGAGGACTGCAACATTGTGGTTCGTGTATCCTGGCACCGACGGTACCATATTTACTTGGACAACTGCGCTGGATGTATGCGGCCCTTTCAATCTCGGTGGCTTCAATTCTGGAGGGCTGGCGGGGGCGTTTATACACATGTGCTCAAATGACTTTGCATCTTTACTTACATTCAATGTAAATGCGTGGAATTTTGTAGCTGTTACATTTTACAATGTGAGTGGAACCTACTACGTAAATGTAAGTATAAATGGTGGACCGCCGGCACAACAAAATAGAGGGACAACAGGGCTTCTGAGGGGTGGCTCGCCACCGCAGTTCAACATTGGTGGATGGGATGATTATTGGCCTACAACAAATGGCGACATGTCCAATGTTCAGGTCTACAACACCTCACTATCCCCGACAGATATAAAAGCGCTATACATGGAGGGCATCGGCGGTGCGCCCATCGACCTGCAAAACCTTGTCGGATGGTGGCCGCTGAATGGCAACGCACAAGACTATTCCGGCAACGGGAACAACGGCCAAGCCACGAATGTAATTTATACTTCTTCCTGGACTAACGGCTATACGACGCCGTAAAATGCGGCCTGTGCTCCAATTTCCACTTTTTATGCATACGTATATATAGAAAAATATATATATCTTAGCACAATATGTTAAACATGCGTTTTAGCAGTGTGCTCGATACGCTCACAAAAGCCAACAAGAGGGTATTCACCACCTACGACGCCGCAAAGGTGATGGGCAAACCTGTAGCATATGCCTCGCTGATGCTCTCGAGAAGCAGCGATGTTGCCAGGATAGAGAGGGGCAAATACTTCATAAAGGGAGCGGACATATACGAGATAGCATCAAACGTGCTCTTCCCTTCTTATGTAAGCCTGCAGGCTGGACTGCAGTACTACGGTCTTATCGACCAAAACATTATCCGCTACTCAGTGATTGCGCTAAAGAGGCATAAGAGCATCGCGGTG
>DAHVUT010000027.1 GCA_027328425.1 Microcaldota archaeon
ATTACGGGCTCGGAGGGATTCGGACCCTCGACTTGCTGGTTAAGAGCCAGCCACTCTGACCAAACTGAGTTACGAGCCCACGCATCACTTTACTCTATCCCTTACAAATCTCTTTATTAAAGAATCAAATTCCTTTCCGTGGGGATGTATTTCATAAGAGACTTGCACTATTGGCTTGTTGCTATTTATTATGCTTCGCAGGTTCGTAGGAGTGGCTGAGAGCACAACGTCGCAGTCTGCCCTGTTCACCGTGGCCTCGAGGTCGCGTATCTGCTTTGTACTGTAGCCCATGGCAGGCAGCTCCTTGTCCAGCAGCGGATACTTCGCAAATGTGTCCTTTATGGTGCCTACCGCATACTTCTTCGCATCCACTGTGGTGCGCACTCCGTATTTCTTAGCGGCTATGGTGGCCGCGCCGATGCGCATATTGCCGTGAGTTATGGTGGGTCCGTCTTCCACCAGCAGCGCCCTGCTGCCCCTAAGTATGCGCTCGTTGTCGACGCTTACGGGTGAATCTGAAAGCACCATCGTCGCCTTCGGGTTAAGTTGCTCTAGGTCGCGCGTCACTCTTTCCACCTCTGCCTTGGTAGCTGCGTCAACCTTGTTTATCAGGAGCACGTCAGCCATCCTCGCGACCATCTCTCCAGGATAGTACGTGAGTTCATTGCCGGCCCTGAGTGGGTCAGCCACCGTTATGAGCAAATCGGGCTTGATGAACGAGGCATCGTTGTTGCCTCCGTCCCAGATAATCACGTCAGCTTCCTTTTCAGCCTGTCTTAGTATCTTCTCGTAGTCCACTCCGGCGTACACCACAAAGCCATTCCTTATGTGCGGCTCGTAGTCCTCGCGTTCCTCTATAGTGGTTTTGTACCTGTCAAGATCCTTCAGAGTGGCGAACCTCTCCACTATCTGCTCCTTCAGATTGCCGTATGGCATCGGGTGCCTTATGGCAACGGTCCTGGCACCGAGCTTCCTGAGCAGCCGCATTATGTATCGCGAGGTAGGGCTCTTTCCAGAACCTGTCCTTACCGCGCAGACCGCAATGACGGGCTTGCTGGACTTTAGCATCACATCCAAGGGCGCAAGCATCATGAAGTCTCCGCCCGCGGCGTTGACCCGGCTAGCCTTTTCCATGACTGTCTGGTAGCTCAGGTCGCTGTACGCCAGTATGCAGATCACAGGTCCTTTCTGCCTCTTTATCAGTTGCGGCAGCTGTGATTCGTCGTATATCTTAATGCCCTTGGGGTAGAGCTTTCCGCTGAGCTCCTTCGGGTACATTCTGTTGGCGATGAACGGTATCTGCGTTGCCGTGAAAGCAACAACTTCATAGGCAGGATTGTTGCGGAAGAGCACGTTGAACACATGAAAGTCGCGGCCCGCCGCTCCGACCACAATGACTTTTTTTCTTTCCAAAGAATCGCCAATAACAGCTTAATCTAATATAAATAATAATACCTTTCACAGGCATCAGCCGGTGGTTTCCGACGACAATTTTACGACGACAAAGTGCTCCACAAAGCTTTATATTGGTTGAATCGCCATGCTTATTTTGTAGGTGCCCAGTGGTAAGATGCAGCAGGAGGAAGAGTACGACGCATCAAAGATAATAGTGCTTGAGGGGGCGCAGGGCATAAGGAAGAGGCCCGCGATGTACATAGGCACTACCAGCAGTGCTGGCGTGCTTCATCTGCTCTTCGAAGTGCTCGATAACGCCGTGGATGAGGCACTCGCCGGCTATGCCAAGAATATAACGGTGCATCTGTCGCAGAACGATACCGCCGATATAGCTGAGGTGAGCGATGACGGGAGGGGCATACCTGTAGGTATTATGCCAAAGTACGGGAAGAGCGCGCTCGAGATAGTGATGACCACGCTGCACAAGGGCGCCAAGTTCGACAACAAGGTGTACCGTATCTCGGGAGGGCTGCACGGGGTCGGGCTCACTGTGGTGAATGCGCTGTCAGAATATACCGAAGTCACAGTGAAGACTGAAGGGAAAGTGTACAAGCAAGCATTCTCCAAAGGCAACGTCCAGACTTCGCTCGAGATTCTGGGTGAGACTAAGGAAACGGGCACCACCGTGAAGTTTAAACCGGATGCCAGCATCTTCCCATCGCCGAAATTCGATTCGGCTCTGCTGAAGGACAGGCTCAGGTACACCACTTTCCTCAACCCTGGCCTTAGGATAACGCTTATAGATGACAGGTTCAATGCTCACGAGGAATCCGTCTTCCTCTCCCAGAATGGACTTGAGGACTTCCTGCGCCACATAAACAAGGAGCAGGAGGCGGTGAGCTCCATAATACACGAGAAGAGACAGGAAGACGGAATTACTGTAGAGTTTGCGCTCCAATATGTAAACACATACGAGGAACGCCTGGAATCGTTTGTTAACGACATACGCACCTCCGAGGGCGGCACACACGCAATCGGGTTCCACAGCGGCCTTTCAAGGGCGGTTATAGGCTACGCAAGCAAGAGCCAGAACCACAAAACAGACACCAAGCTTACGGGTGACGATACGCGCGAGGGCCTTACTGCGATAGTCAGCATACTCATGCAGAATCCTGAATTCGAAGGGCAGACAAAGGAGAAGCTTGGGAATTCTGCAGTAAAGAGCCTGGTGGAGACAAGCGTGTATGCGTCGCTCTCTAGATATCTGGAGGAGCATCCGGCCGAGGCCAGGAAGATATCCGAGAAGGCGATCAATGCGATGAATGCGAGGGAGAGCGCGAGGCGTGCCCGCGAGCTGGCCAGGAAGAAGAACATATTCGAGAGCGCTGTGCTGCCCGGCACGCTCTCCGACTGCATAGAAGACGATCCGGATCGCACCGAACTCTTCATAGTGGAGGGAAAGAGCGCAGGCGGATCCAGCAAGGAAGGCAGAGACAAGCAGATACAGGCCATATTGCCCCTGCGCGGCAAGATACTCAATGTGGAGAAGGCAGGAGAAGAACGCATCTTCGGCAGCGCCGCGCTCAATGTGCTTGTAACGGCGCTCGGCACAGGCATAAAGGAAACATTCAATCCGGAAAAGGTCAGGTACAAGAAAATAATCATAATGAGCGATGCCGACGTGGACGGCGAGCACATACGCACGCTCCTGCTTACTTTCTTCTACAGATTTATGCCAAAACTGATAGAGAATGGATACATCTACATAGCACAACCTCCGCTCTACAAGGCATCGTCAGGGAAGAGCGTCACATATTGCTACACAGACGATGAGTTGGAGCGTGAACGCCAGAAGCACGACGGCAAGATGGAGGTGCAGAGGTACAAGGGGCTAGGAGAGATGAACGCGGAGCAGCTCTGGGACACCACAATGAATCCTGCAAACAGGATACTCAAAAGGGTGAACATAACTGATGCGGAGCGCGCCAACACCCTCTTCTCGGTGCTTATGGGAACGGATGTGAGCCAGAGGAGGAAGTTCCTGGAGGAGCATTCCGGCGATGTGAAGTTCCTTGATGTGTAGTGGTTGCATGGCTGACGTAAAGAATGTAGTGCTTGAGGAAGAGCTGCAGACCAGCTACCTAGATTATGCGATGAGCGTAATTGTGAGCAGGGCTATACCGGACGCGAGGGATGGCCTCAAGCCAGTGCAGCGCAGGATACTCTATACCATGCACGACATAGGGAATACGCACGACAAGCCCACGCAGAAGAGCGCAAAGATAGTGGGTGCTGTAATGGGGCGCTTCCATCCGCACGGCGATATGGCAATCTATGACGCGCTGGCACATATGGCCCAGCCATTCGCAATGAACCACACGCTTGTGGAAGGTCAAGGCAACTGGGGGTCGCGCGATGGTGATCCTCCTGCGGCCATGCGTTACACTGAAGCACGGCTGGCAAGGATAGCTGATGATGTGCTCGCCGACCTGGACAAAGAGACAGTGCGCTTCCTCCCCAACTTCGACAGCACGGAGGAGGAGCCTGAAACACTCCCCACAAAACTTCCTCTCCTTCTTATTAATGGCGCTTCGGGAATAGCCGTCGGCGTGTCGACAAGCATCCCGCCGCACAATCTTTCTGAGGTGTGCGACGCCGTGCTCCTCCTTCTAGACAATAAGGATGCCGGTGTGGACGACATACTCGGAAAGATAAAAGGACCTGATTTCCCCACAGCGGGCATAGCTGTAATGAGCCAGAATGCAATCAACGGCTACAAATACGGACGCGGGCAGCTGACAGTCAGGGGCAAGGCAAGCATAGACGCGGAGAAGGGCAGGATAGTCATAACAGAGATACCTTATAATGTCAACAAGGCAGTTCTTGTCGAAAACATAGCCAACCTCGCCAGGAGCAAGAGGATAGTCGGCATACGCGACCTGCGTGACGAAAGCGACAGGAACGGCGTAAGCATAATCATAGACATAATGCGCGATGCAAATGCCGAACGGGTAATGAATCAACTCTACAAGCACACGCAGCTCGAAATAACGTTCCCATTGATAAGCCTGGCAGTGACGGGCAACGTACTCAAGAGTCTCAATGTGCTGCAGATGCTCAATGCGTTCGTCAACTACAGGAGGGAAGTGGTGACGAAGAGGAGCCAGCACGAGCTTAGGGTGGCAAAGGAGAGACTGCACTTGGTGGAGGGCCTGCAAGTGGCGATATCCAGGATAGACGATGTTGTGGCTGTGATAAAGGGCAGCAAAGAGGCAAGCGAGGCTAGAACCAAGCTCATGTCGGGTTTTTCGCTTTCAGAGAAGCAGTCCGCCGCTATACTAGACATGAAGCTCAGCAGGCTCACACAGCTCGAGAATGGGTCTTTGGGCAAGGAGGCAGCGGAACTCGGAGCGAGCATCGCACGCTATTCTGGGGTACTTGCAGACCCCGCGAAGATAGACGCTATGATCAAGGAGGAGACTGCGGAACTAAAGAAGAAATACGGCAGGCCGAGAAGGACCGAAATCGTGTATGCGGAAGAGGGACTGAGTATAGAGGACGAGGACCTGATAAGCGACGACGAAGTCAGTATAATACTGACGTCATCGGGTTACGTAAAGCGTATGGGCATTGCGAACTACAAGGAGCAGGACAGGGGCGGCAAGGGCGTGATAGCGATGAACCTGAATGAGGGAGACTTCGCGAAGCACATGATAATGCCTCGCAACAAGGATTACATCTTGTTCCTTTCAAACAAAGGCAGGCTCTATTGGCTTAAGGCGTACAACGTGCCTGAAGGCAGCAGGTACTCGGAGGGGCGATCCATAGCGAACCTGCTCAACCTAAAGGACGAGAGTATAGTCACTATGTTCCGCATAAAAGATTTTCAGCAATCTGACATAGTCTTCCTCACTGCGAAGGGCAGGATAAAGAGGACAAGCGCTGATCTCTTCTCAAGGCCGAGGATAACTGGCGTGCATGCGATATCGCTCAACGAAGGCGACGAGATAGCCGATGCAATAGTGGTGAAGGACCAGAAGTATGTAGTGATCGCAACGAAGAACGGCAAGTCGATAAGGTTTAGTGTCGACGAAGTGCGCCAGATGGGCAGGTCGGCCGCTGGCGTTAGGGGCATAAGGTTGCACGATGGTGATGTAGTCAAGAACATTATGGCTGTGGGAGACGAAGGCAGCGTGCTCACTGTTTCAGAGAAAGGGTACGGCAAGATAACGGAAGTGGCGGAGTACAGGATGCAGGGCAGGGGCGGCGGAGGCGTGATAAACCTCAAGATTAATGAAAAGACGGGTCCTGTGGCAAAGGCGCTGTTTCTGAACAAGGAGCCCAAGCTGCTGCTGATAAACTCGAAGGGCGTGGGCATAATGATACCCACTGCCTCTATACGCGTCACCGGAAGGGCGGCGAGCGGGGTGAGGCTCATGAAGGTGGAGCCGGGTGCCAAGGTCATAGACGCCAGACTGGTTCTGGATTCGGAGGTAAGCGCAGATGCCGGCAACTAAAGCAATACTGATCCATGGTGTCGGGGGTTCCCCGCAGGAGAACTGGTTCCCTTGGCTGAAAGATAAGCTCGAGAAATTGGGACTTACTGTGATAGCTCCGCAGTTCCCTTCAGATAGCAGGCATAACCTGTCGAGCTGGATGTCAGAATTCGGCAGATGGACCAATTCGGTTGACGCAGAGACTATGATGATAGGGCACAGCATTGGGTCCGCGTTCATACTGAACTTTTTGGAAAGAAGCGGCAACACCATTGATGCTGCTTTCTTTGTGGCACCTTTTGTGGGCAGATTGGGGATAGATAGATTCGATAGCATAAACAGCACCTTCACAGAACACGAGTTCAATTGGGCAAAAATAAAACAGCACTGCAGGAATTTCTTCATCTACAGCTCGGACAACGACCCTTATGTGCCTGTCGAAAAAGGAAAGTTCCTGAGTGCAAAACTCGATGCCAGATTTAAGCTCGTGCGTGGAGCCGGTCATTTCAATTCAGATGCCGGCTACACAGATTTTCCAATGTTGCTCGAGGACATACGGCAGCTCATTTCCAGTACCGCTTAGTCCTGACGAAATTCTTCTGCGCCTCCAGCAGGTCTACGATGAATTGCTTCCTGTCTTTCCTAAGGAGCCTCAGCACCCTTGCTGCCGTGACCATGCCTACGCCGTATACGGAGAGCGCAGCCAGCGCCTTCGTCCCGTAGGCATCCACCAGACCAGATTCTCGCACCGCATCCCTGTATTGCCTTGTTTCATCTTCCTTAAGCTGCCTGCCTGCGATTTTCTTGCTTATCACGGCTCTGCGCGCGTCGGTCTGCACGCATACGAGTGGGCTTTTGCAGCTCGGGCAGAAAACACGTTCGTACTTGTGCACGTTCAACTCCTTCTGGAACTCTGTCCCGCAATACGTGCAGATGAGCAACGGCTTCTTGCTGCCTATCTTCCTCTCCAGCTCCTTTATCTCGGCGTCGTCCGGCAGCGCCGGAAGCAGCAGCTCTCTGTACACGTGTGATGCCCTCACTATCTCCTCTGCCAGCGGCGACAGGTTGCCGCCTGTTGCTATTATGTCAATTGCACCTTTCCTGAGCCTCTCCAGGAACTCCTCAACAGCGCCTATGTCGAAATTGTTCTTCTCAAGATCCCGCGCCGTCTCTTCGGCTATAGGTGAATCGCCGTAGAACGAGACAAGCCTCTCTGCATTGCTCTTGCCTATCTGCGCGTCCCTGTCCACCACGCCGAAGAGCTTGCAGACGCGCACAAACCTGTACCTGTATGTATCCGTTCCTGAGATGAAGGGCACACTGTTGTCCCGGCTCACGTCGTAGTGCTTGATTATGTCAAATACCTTGCGCATGTCGGGTTTCCGCCTGGCACCCACGAAATCTACAATCAGCGCGTAAGGCGTAGGCTTGACCGAGACCCTCGCGCCCGAAACTGCTGAGGCGGCATAGCCTACTAGTTTTGCAAGGTACTCATTTGCGAGTTTTCCAAGTGGCGCATGCACTACCGCATATCCCTCTGCCTCCTCTATCACCAATGTGTCTTCGTTCGGAGTGAAGTGCTTCTTCTGTGCCTTTATGAACTGCTCCGAAGCCCAGACTGTGTCCCTGTCAGCCATCGCTTCGCTTTCCACTATTCCCTGAGACATCAGGCTGTACACGCGTCTCACAGTCTCCCTTGACACAGGTATGTCCTCCCCATCCCAGTCCGGTATCGCCGCGCTTATGTCGTTGCTCTGCTCTACGAACACGATGCCCTTGTCCATACTCACCACTTTCCACGGCAGCCCCTTCGTTATGAAAGTGGCGCCAGCTTCAAGGTAGTTCATGGCAAATTGCTCGTCCATGTTTGCTATCATCCTGTTGCCAACGACACTCCTCACTTCGAAGTGCGCAGTGTCCGGTATCACGCTTATGTTTGAGAAGAAGTACTTTCTTGATCTGTAGCCTATGCCCACGTCACCATCCTTGCGCCTTATCAGGCGCTCCTTGTCTAGGAATGCAATCACCTTTTCGAACACGCCTGCCGAAAGCCCAGAGTATGGTGCGGCCCGTCTAACCATGCCGAGTAGCTTATCCTCATTTATCTTCTTGTACTCCAGCGCGATGGCGCAGATTTGGTTGGCCAGAACATCCAACGCGTTTGTCTCCATCTTTCCCCTCTCGAGTACGCCGGCCCACATCTGCTCTGCTATCGCCTCGGATTCCAGCACTTCGAGCGGGCTCGCCACTATCACACTACCTGTCGACACCTCCTTCTCTCTGTGCCCCCCTCTGCCTATGCGCTGCACCAGTCTAACCACTTGTTTCGGAGAGCCGTACTGTATCACCAGGTTGATGGCACCTATGTCTATGCCAAGCTCCAGCGAGCTAGTGGCTATTATGCTCTTTACCTTGCCCTCCTTGAATTCGTTTTCACTCTTTATCCTCTCCTCCTTGTCCAGGGAGCTATGGTGCACCCCTATGCCCCCGAAATGCTCGATTTTGTTGAAGTACGTGAGCTTGCTGCCAAGGGATTCCACTACTTGGCGCGTGTTGGCGAATATGAGCGCAGAATTCGCGCCCTTGATGAGCTCCGCCACTCTCTCTATCCTGGCGAGTGTGGCCGTGTCTAGATTGAAGCTGTTGCTGAACTCAGTGTGCTCCTTGGAAGCGCGGCGCGGCATCTCTATGCTCACACGTATCTCCTTGCTCGCCTTAGAGTCCACAGTCTCGAAACTCCTGCCGCCGCAGAGGAATGCGCCCGCCTCACTGGCGTTGCCTAGCGTGGCGCTTATGCCTATGCGCTGGTATCCTGGTGCCAGCTCCTCCAGCCTTTCAAGCGCAATGGAGAGCTGGGCGCCGCGCTTTGTGTAATAGAGCTCATGCAGTTCGTCCACTATCACTGCCTTGACGTTGCCCATTGCGTTCCTGAGGCGCTGCGAAAGGAATAGGTTCTGCAGTGTTTCGGGTGTTGTGATCAGCAGGTACGGCGGCGAGGCGGCTTGCAGTTGCCTCTCTTTCGTTGGGGTGTCACCGTGCCTCACCGATATGCTTACCCCTATCTCAGCCGTAAACTGCGAGAGCCGCTTGAGGAGATCCCTGTTCAGTGCCCTGAGCGGCGTGATGTATATTATCGCTATTCCCTTACCTGCTTCGTGCTTCAACAGTCTGGAGAGCAATGGCACAATCGCAGATTCCGTCTTACCGCTGCCTGTGGGCGCCAGTATCACGCAGTTGCTTCCTTTCTCTACCACAGGGATGGCCGCCTTCTGGACATCAGTGAAGCTGCCGAACTTGCGCAAAAACACGTCGTAAGGATCGATGTGCATAAATGTTAGCCGAATGGTATGAATGCGCTGCCCACGTCGTCAACTGTGCTGCTGCCTATCGTGTAGTTGATGCCTAGGTTCGTGTGTAGGTTGAGCGCCACCCCGCTTATCGGCGTGGTCATGTTGTAGCACCTGAGACTCAGCGCCATCAATGCGCCAGGTGCCAGTGTCTTGTTCTCCGGCGTTGGGTATATGTTGGCGAACTTGTAGCAGCCCGCGCTGTTTATGCGCGCGCTCTCATTGAGCATGCTCCTTATTGTGACGCTTACTGTGCCGTTGTCATATGTCAGGTTGCTGCAGCCAAATGCGGAACCGAGAGAGCACGTGCTGCTGATTCCGGACAGGAATGCCACCGATGGGCCGCTCACGTTGATTCGGCCCAGCAGGCCTTCGGCCACTGAAACCTGATCCAGCACGGCGCTCGCGTTTACGAGTGAGAGAGCGCTTATGTTGTAGCCCCCCTTGTATGCGGTCGTCTCTATTAGTGCTGTGCTCCCGAGCTTGCCGCTGGAAGGCACTATGTATGTGCTGCAATAGCTCACATTGTCGTATGCACCAAGCACCCCATAGCACAGGTTGCTGTTCGTGTTCTGCTTGGTTATCGCCTCTGAGATGAACGATGCATTGTTGAGCACGTAGAGCGACGCCGCGTAGCTCCCCATGTAATCTGTGCCGTTGAATGCACCGAGCAGCGTTGTGTTGGATGGCGCGAGGCTGTCGCCGAACATTGCGCTTATGTTGTTGGCAGGCGCGGGTGTGTTCAGTTCTGCTGAAGCGTTGATCAGCGACATGCAGCCCACGGTGTTCGACGAAACAGTAAGCACTTTCAGCCAGCCTTGCGAATACCAGCTGCAGAAACTGGTGCCATTGCGCATGTCTATCAGCGTCACGTTGCCCACTGTACTGTTGGCGCTAGTGGCCGTCAGGTTGGCCCCTCGCGCTGCCACGGCGAATATGCCCGGCGCGAGGTAGCCCTTGAGCCAAAGCGAATAAGCACTGTAGTTTCCGTACTGCGCTTCCGCAATGCTCATGTTCTTTATGTAGTTGTAGGTCAGGTTGAGCACAGGCTCGATGAACGTTCCTGCCTGCCCGGTTGGCAATGCGTCAAAGCGTGATGCGCCGTAGTTGTCGTATATGTAGCCCGATATGGCGTAGCCGCCAGCGGAGAGGAACCTGCCTGAAGAATATGTATAATTGCCCGGCAGTATTACCCATGGGGCGGCAGGCGTAGATGCGTTGGCCGAAAATGAGATGCTGCCAAAGCTGGATTGTCTGTCCGCTATGTCATAGACTTTCGCTGGATCGGCTTCCACCAGTATGTTGTAAGCTCCGGGCTCAGTGGGTGAATAGTTGTAGTATATCGTTGTCTGTTTGCCTGCAGGCAGCGTCACCTTGTATAGCGTGCTCAGGTTGCCGTTCACGAAGACGCCGAGGCTCATGTTCTCTATGGCAGCGGTGCCGTTGTTTGCGGCGAGTATGCTCAGCACTACTTTCTGATAAGGATAAAGATGCGCAGGTATGCTGCCATGCACGCCTATGCCTATGTCTATGCTCGGCTGGTACAGGTATCTAAACAGGAGCGCCGCTATGGCTACGATCACCACGACGGCCACCCAGAAGTATATCTCGTTCTTCATGCATTCACGCAAGGGTTGCTTTGGCCTTAAGCTCTTTAATTGCTTCGCCTATGCCTGCTGATATCTCATTGTAATCGTTGTCGTAAAGGCAGCCTGCCCATGTGGCTGCATCGTATCTGTCGCCGATAGATGGTGGCTTGAGGTAGAATTTGCCCTGCGAGTTCTCGACAAGGCCCATCTTTTTCATACGGAGCAGGTGGTACCTGAGCGTCTTCTCATTTATCGGCTCCCAGTTCTTGTTTATGTAATCCACAAGCTCGTTCACGCTCGGATCGCTCCTCTTCACGAACTGGAAATTGATCAGCGCATCTAGCACAGCTACGGAGCTGAGCCTTGACTCGCCAGGGTTTATCACACCCAAGGAGAGCGCGAGCCATCTGGCTATGGAGCGCCTCGTCTCCAGCACCTCCTTGGTGAGGCGCATCTTCCTCAGCGTGATCTCCTTGTCTATAAGCTCCGATTCGCCTAGCTCCGGCACTTCATCAAACCCAAAAAATGCTGCAAGACTTCCAGTCTGTTGTTATCCATCTTCAGACTTATATGCTTTTCTTTGCAATTATTCTTGTCTTCGGTATCGCCGTGCCCAGGTACTACAAGGTTTATGACTCCAAACAAACGCTCTACGTGACTGTGGACGACGGAGGCGCAGTGATAATAAAGGACGAGGCCGGAAGGAAGGTGTTCCTTTCCAGGTACCAGGCAAAGCTCATGAAATTTGGCATAGACAACCTGCTCAAGAACATTTTTGAGGGCGTGGATTCCAGCGATGTTCACGTGGAGTCGCTCGAAACGGCTCCGAAATGAGTGATGTATATGGCGCAACAAACAAATACGAATAACAATGAAGCGGAGAGGCTGGTGGGCGACTACCAGGTGGTGCAGGAGCAGATCAGGTCGTCGGCGCTGCAGTTGGAGCAGCTTCAGATGCAGAAAGCGGAGCTCGAACGGGCAAAGGAAGAGGTCAGTGGTGCGAGCGGCAAGGTATACATAAGTGTTGGCGGAGTCATAGTGGAAACAGACAAGGCGAAGGCTCTGGAGGACATAAGCAGCAAGGCCGAGCTGACGCAGGTGAGGATAGGCTCGCTAACCAAGCAGTTTAATGACATCAAGACGAAGGAGAAGCAGCTCGGCGAGAAACTCACGCAGATGCTGGGCGGCAAGGACACGGGCTGATAGGCATGCGCGCCCTGTCGATGCAGGAGCTTTGTGGCCTGCTTGGGGACAGCAGGGGCAGGCGTGTTGTGATAACTTTTCACACGATAGGAGACAGGGATGCGGTGGGCTCCGCGATGGCCCTAGCATCATACTTTGTCAACGCGAGTGTGGTGACCCCGGACTTCATAACTGCTAACGCTCGACACATGCTCTCCACGCTCGGGCTCAGTGGCAAGGTCACGGGCAAGCTGCCGGATAACACAGAGGTGGTCATAGTCTGCGATGCAAACAACACGTACGCGCTAGCTGATATGGGGCAGAGAATCCTGGAGAAGGGCACCGAACTGCTGTTCATAGACCATCATGCGCCGCATGACGGTGGCAGAGCGCAGGACAGCATCTTCAATGATGAAAGCTACAACTCCACGGCGAGTATAGTGTACGATGCACTGAAACTCCTTGGGTCTGATATAGCCAAGGAGACCGCAGTACTCCTGCTAAACGGCATAATAGCCGACTCGGCCGACCTCCAGAACTCGAGCCCTCTCACATTCAGGCAGATTGCGGAGCTCCTTGAGACGGCGGGAATGACTTTCTCCTTCGTGGCCCAACACTTCAAGGCAGAAGTGCCTACGGCCAACAGGTATAGGGTGATAAGGGACGTGTTTTCCGCGCATGCTGAAATGGTAGGCAAGTACGTGCTGGTCTACGGGAAGGCCAGTGAGCATGCAAATGTGGTGGCTGATGCAGCGCTGCGCCTAGACTGTGACGCCAGCGTCTTTTGGACTGCCAGTGCATCCGAAGCGTCAATGTCGGCGCGCCTCAGGTCGCCGTGCGACAAGGAGCTGCAGATACACCTTGGCGCTGTCATGGAAGACATAGGTCCTATGCTTGGCGGCGAGGGAGGAGGGCACGCATGCGCTGCTGGAGCCTACGGGCCTGACAGGGAAAAGGCAGAGCAGGCATGCATGGAGGCGGTAAGGCAGATAAAGGATAAGATGATTTCATCATTAGGAAAAGGGGAGTAGTGTGAAGATAGCTATAGCTTCGGATTTCCATCTGGGCTACGAGAGGTTCAGGAAGGATGCTTTCGAGCAGTGCCAGGCCGCGCTTTCCGAGGCCGCAGAGGCCGCCGATGCCATAGTAATACCCGGTGACATATTCGACATGCGCGCCCCGAAGCCCGACGTCATCGCCGAGGCGATAAACATATTCAGGAACCTATCCAAGAGGCAGTGGAAGGCTGCGGTTGTAGAGGCGAGCGCAGCAAACAAGGCGTACACTAGTGTGCCCGTGCTTGCAATTCCAGGCACGCATGAGAGGCGCGCCCGGGGCGCAGAGAACGCAGTTACGCTACTCGGCCTGGCCGGCCTGCTTGTGGATGTGAGCGACGGCTACGCCGTAATTGAGAAGGGCGGGGAACGGGTCATGGTGTACGGCATAGGCGGAATCGCAGAGGAACGCTTCAGGGATGTGCTCAAGAGCCTCAGCCCCAAGCCGAAGGAGGGCTGCTTCAGCATATTCGTATTCCACCAGTCGGTGCATGAGTTGCTGCCGTTCAGCGACGATTTTGTGTACACCGACGAGCTACCCAAAGGTTTCGATCTGTATGTGGATGGGCACATACACAACAGGGTTGAGACCGAGTCGCACGGCAAGCATTTGCTAATACCGGGCAGCACAGTGCTGACGCAGCTGAAGGCGATGGAGCAGGAGCCCAAGGGGTTCTTCGTCTTCGATACCAAATCAGGCAAGTATGAGTTCCACAGGATCAAGTCGCGGAGGTTCGTCGTAGTGCATGCTGAAGCCAATGGCAAGAGCGCCGATGAATTGGAGAGTGCAATAAGGGAGGCGATAGACACTGCGCTCTCTGGCGGCGGCGTGCCTGTAGTCAGGGTGGAGGTGGGCGGCAAGGTAGGTAACGGCGCCAGGAACATAGACGTTGACTACAATAGGGTAGCGAAGGCGTATGAGGGCAGGGCTGTAGTTGATATAGTGAAGCCAGGTATAGAGGGCGTGGAGCACGATTCCGATGCGGATGCGTTGAGGAAAGGGGAGCTTGAAAGCATGCCAGTGAAAGATTATGGACTCGGCCTGTTTCTCAAGAAACTGAAGGTCAGCAAGTACAACCTGCCCATAAGCGCATCCCAGCTCTTCGACCTGCTGAGTGCTGATACTAGCAAGGATAAGGCGGTCAAAACCGCTCTCGAGAAGCTGCTAGCTGAGTGAGCCGCTGCTTACTTGTTCGTTTTCAGGTATTCTGTATAGCCAAGCAGTGCCTCGAGCGAGCTGACCAGCGAAGCAGGCGAATCGTACACAGGCACGCCTCCGCTCTCTAGCTGCACTTTCTGTGCCTGCGTGTAGCCGACACCTGTGCTCATAACCACTATTGGCTTGTCCACCACCTCTTTGAGATGGACGATGGCGGCTGAGACAGTGGAATCGGCCCCCGGCGTCTGATACAGCACTATTATCGCGATCATGTCTGTGTTCGGGTCATCGCTTACCGCAGTTATCGCGTCCTCATACCTCTTCTCGTCCGCGTCACCGGCAAGGTCCAGCGGTATCCTTATGTTGACCAGTTTCGGCATCTTGCCCCTCAGCACATGCGAAGTCTTGGCCGACAGCTCGGCAAGCTTAAGGTACTTTGATGACGCTATCGCATCGGCAGTAAGCACCCCTGCCCCCCCGCCGTTTGTTATCACTGCTATCCTGTTGCCCCTTGGCTCGGTCTCCGAAGCAAATATTTTTGAGAAGTATATCAGCTCGCTCAGGTCATTTGCGACTGTGAATCCGAACTGCCTGAATATGGCCTCCTGCACCGCATAGTCCCCTGCAAGTGCAGCCGTGTGCGAATGGGCCGCGCTGCTTCCAGCGCTCGTCCTGCCCGCCTTCAGCACTATGACCGGCTTCTTCTTCGTTATCTTCCTTGCGAGCTCGACGAACTCCTTGCCGCGCTTTATGCCTTCTATGTACATCACTATGACCTTCGTCTCCTCGTCGTCCATGAGGTACTGCAGCAGGTCCACCTCGTCCAGATCGGCGGCGTTACCGTAGGAGATGAACTTGGAGAGCCCAAAACCCTCACCGGCTATGACGTCAAGCACTGTGCTGCCTACGGCTCCGCTCTGCGATATGAAGCTAACGAAGCCTACCTGCGGCTTCGTTATCTTGTAAGTGGGCAGGAAGAGGGTGTCTGTCCTAGACCTTGTGTCCATCACGCCGAGGCAGTTGGGCCCCATCATGGGCATGCGGTACTTTCTTGCTATCTTCGTTATCCTGTCCTGAAGTTCGGTCTCGCCGACTTCGGCGAAGCCGCCGCTTACAACCACTACTGATCTGGCCTTCGCCTTGCCGCACTCCTCCAGTACCATGGGCACTATCGGGGCCGGCACCGCTATAACAGCTACATCCACGGCTTCGGGTATGTCGCGCACGCTCTTGTACGCCTTGATTCCGATCACAGAATCGGCGTTGGGGTTCACCGGGTACAGCCTGCCGGAGTAGCCGCCGTCTATGTAGTTCTTAAGTATGACGTTGCCCACCTTCTCCGGATTCCTGGATGCGCCCACTATGGCCACGCTCTTGGGCTTCAGCATAGGCGTAAGGTTCACTTTCGTCACACGAGCACCCTCAGGTCAACAGCATCGTAGGAGCCGCTACGCAGTATGACAGGGTTGAGGTCCAGCTCCTTTATCCCCGGGTTGCTCATCAGGAGCTTTGAGACCTTCATCAGCAGTGAGACCAGCATATCCGTGGACTTGCCGTTGCTTGTCAGTATGTCCTTTGAGCGCAGCCCGCCTATCATCGCGAGCGCATCGCTTTTCGTTATCGGGCACAGCCTCAGCTGTGTGTCCTTGAACGCTTCCACGTATATGCCGCCGAGGCCCAGCAGCAGCACTTTCCCGAACTGCGGATCTGTGTTGCCCCCTATTATCGCCTCCACACCAGGCTCAGCCATCTTCTGCGCTATTATTTTGTATTGCCTTATGCTCTTTCCCTTCCTCTTCAGCTCCGCGTAAGCCGCCCTTATCTGCTTCTCCCCGCTGAGATTCAGCTTCACGAGCCCTGCCTTGCTCTTGTGCAGCTCCTTCTCGGACAGGAGCTTGAGTGCTATGTTATCTTTTCCTGCAAACGCGGCCGCGTCCTCGGAGCTGGATACATACTTGCTTGGGACGCTGTGTATGGCGTACTTGTCAAGAATCGCTTTCGCACGCATATAGTCCATCAAGACCATTGAACCAACTATAGTATGCCGTAGTAGTAGGCTATGAGAATGAGCGCCGCTACAACCGCCGCAGCCACGGCGAGGTTGCGCTTTGTGTGCGGCTTCCCGTGAAGCTTGATCTCCTCGCTCATCCGGCTGAGGTCGTTGCCGCTGCCAGAAGCAGGAGCGCCGGTGTACGGCGGAACGGTTGCCTGCTTAGCTGAGGTCCCTGCAGCCCCTGTCTGCTGCTGCGCCGGCGCCTGCTGTTGCGGCTGCACCTGCGCAGGGGCATGTGCCGGCACCTTCGCCTTCAGGAATCCCTGCTCCGTGAGCATGAGCTCCACACTTCCGCTCTTCAGCTCGTAGCTTACAAAATTCTGCTTGAACAACTTGTAGAGCCTCAGCGCCATGTCCTTGGCCCTGATGTTTAGCGTGTTCTGCAGCTCCATAGGGTGCCTCTTGCCCCCTGACATCTGTGCCAGTATCTCTTCATCAAGGTTGTCCAGCGGCTCGGCGCTCTTGGCTTCCACCTCCTCCTTGAGCTTCTTGCCCGTATCTGTGAGCACTATGCTGTTGGGCCCGGGGTAGTACGCGGTGAAATCGATGAGCCCCTTCTGCTTCAGGCCGCCTGTTATGTTGGCAGCATCGAAGACGCTCGAGTTTATCATGCCCCCGAAGCGCTCCAATGTGGTGTCCTGCGTTATCTTGAAGACGCACGCAAGCTCCAGGAAATTCACGCTTTCTGCATCGCCGGGCATCTTTACCCCATTTACCCTTTATATGTTAACGCTTATAATATAGTGAGCGGGAAACCCGTGATATTCAATCGTGGGATGAGAGCGAGCCGCAGACAGGAATATAAATACAAATGTTGACGTGAGTATGGTCATCGTGAAAACCACATACAAATTCAGGGCATATCCTTCTCAGGTTCATAAATCAACGTTGAACCACCAAATGCATCTTTCCAAACAACTCTACAATCTCCTTCTTGAAAAGTCGCAGGAACACTTCAAGGACTATGGAAAGGCATTCACAAAATTTGACATGAATAAGTGGATTACCCAACTCAAGAGGAAGT